>DATMVI010000568.1:0-2249 GCA_035563275.1 Pyrinomonadaceae bacterium | reverse complement strand
AAGAACGTCAACCGCCGGCTGAGCGAGCAGCGCGCCGAGTCGGTCGTCCGCTACCTCGTCGAGAACCACCAGATACCCTTGCGCCGCATCCTGACGCCGTTCGGCTACGGCGCGATGAACCCGCTCAACGAGAACAAGACGCGCGACGAGCGCGCCGAGAACCGCCGCGCCGAGATTCGCGTCCTCGTCAACCGCGGCCTCGCCACGCCCGGCCCGGACATGAACCCGACGAAGGTTTCGACGGCGACGCCCGAGTAAGGCTTCGACCACGTTCACGGGAGGCGCGGGCCGACGGACTTCCTCGTCCGGCCCCGCGCCTTCTTATTTTCAGGCTTCGACGGGGGCAGCCCTTCCCCCACCGACCGCGAGTCGAGACTGTCCGAGGCGCTCGCAGCGCGACAGTCTCCTCGCCGGTCGGGAGGGAAGGCTTGCCCCCGTCGGTTTTTATCGCGGCGGCCCGCGCCCCCGGACCGAGAGGTTGCATTAAAAGTCGAGTTCGAGTAAAAAGTCCTCACGGCTGGCGGCCCCGGTTTCGGGCCCCGAAGGGTCGGGCCGGAAGCCTCATCAAGACCGATCCTTTCTTTTCTCGAAATCAAGCACCCGAGTCCCGACGGTCGAGCCCGGAAGGGGTTCGCTTCGCAACCGATTATGAGCCTGCAAGATTCACCCGACGTGGTCGAGCACTTCACGGCGCGCGCGCGCCAGTACGACGAGTCGAGCCGCTGGTGCACCGACCCCGAGATGATGGAGCGCGTCAGGGCGGCGGCCGCGCCGGAGCGCGTCGGCCGGATGCTCGACGTGGCCTGCGGCACGGGCCTCGTCTCGCGCGCCTTCCGCGACCGGGCTGAGCGCATCGTCGGCATCGACCTCACCCCGGCGATGGCCGAGCACTCGGCCGGGTGGCTCGACGAGCTGGTGATCGGCTCCGCCGAGGCCATGCCGTTCGACGACGGCTCGTTCGACCTGACCATCTGCCGGCAGGGCATCCAGTTCATGGACGCCCCGCGCGCCGCCGGCGAGATGGTGCGGGTCACGCGCCCCGGCGGCCGCGTCGTGCTCGTCAACCTGTGCGCCTACGGCGAGGAGGACAGGGAGGAGTATTTCGAAATCCTGCGGCTGCGTAACCCCGCGCGCCGCGTCTTCTTCATGCCCGACGAGCCGGGGCGGCTGCTCCGGGACGCCGGCTGCCGCGAGGTCGAGACCCTCTACCACGTGAGCAGCGAGGACGTGGCCGCGTGGTCGGAGAACGGGGCCATCACGGACGCGCGCGCCGGGCGCATCGGCGAGCTCTACCGCGACGCCTCGCCCGCCTTCCGCGAACTCCACCTTGTGGAGTTCCGCGACGACGGCCGCATCGTCGACCACATGCTCTTCGCCATCGCGGTCGGCGTCCCGTAGGCGCTCGCCCGCCGCCGAGGCACCGGACACGATGCCCGCCGCCCCCATCTTCATCGTCGGGACCGAGCGGTCAGGCTCGAACCTGCTGCGGCTCATCCTCAACGCGCACCCGGAAATCACGGTGCCGCACCCGCCGCACATCATGGCCTTCTTCGCGCCGCTCGAAAGGTTCTACGGAGACCTCTCGCGCGACGCCAACTTCGGCCGGCTGGCCGACGACGTGCTCCGCCACATCAAAAGCCACATCCACCCGTGGCCCACCCCCGTCGACCGGGAAGCCCTCGTCAGGGACGCGGCGCCGCGCGACCTGTTCGGCCTCTTCGCGGCCGTCTACGAGCAGCACCGCGCGGCCGCCGGCAAGCGCCGCTGGGGGTGCAAGAGCACCTTCATGATCCACTACACGGAGCGCATCTTCGCCCGCTACCCGGAGGCGCAACTGCTCTGGCTGGTGCGCGACCCGCGCGACGTGGCCCTCTCGTCGCGCGACTCGGTCTTCAACCCCTACCACCCTTTCTACACCGCGCGGCTCTGGGCCTCGCAGCAGGAGCTGGGGCTGCGGCTCGCGGCCCGGCTCGGCCCGGCCAACCTGCTGCGCGTCCACTACGAGGCGCTGATCGCCGACCCGGCGGCCACCGTGGCCGGCGTCTGCGACTTCCTGAAGATCGACTTCGACCCGGCCATGCTCCGCTTCTTCGAGACGGAGGACGCGCGCGTGTCGGCCACGCAGGCGCGCGACTGGCGCAACACCGCCTCCCCCATCATCTCCGACAACGCGAACAAGTTCCGCGGCCGCATGCCGGCCGGCGACCTCGCCGCCGTCGAGGCCGCGGCCGGCGCGACCATGCTGAAAC
>DATMVI010000567.1:0-5067 GCA_035563275.1 Pyrinomonadaceae bacterium | reverse complement strand
GGCGTCGGCGCGCCGCCAGCGTCCGAGCGTCTCGGCGAGCGCCGGGGCGCGGGCGGAGAGTTCGTCGGAGAGGACGAACGCGCGGAAGTCCGCGTCGTCGAAGGGTCGGCGCATGGCGAGCTCGCGCTTCTTCAGCCGCGTGTAGCCTTCGCTCGAAAAGACGCGCCGCCAGTCTTCATCGGTGACGGCGCGGCCGGCGCGCTTCTTCGCGAGGACGGCGAGGACGGCCTCGGCCTCGTCGGTCACGACGCTCACCCTGACGACCGGCGGGCCGGCAGTCCGGGCCGCGCAGACGGGCGCGAACGCGCCGCAGGTCAGAACGGCGTAGACGAGGACGCGAAGGATGAGGGATTGCCCCGGTCTGGATGCCATGTCTCAAGCCCTCCGAGCCGCCCCGGAACAACCGGCGGGCGCGTCAAATATCTTACCGCCGAAACTTCCGTCGGCCGACGGCGCTGGGCCTACCGTCCGCCGAGCGCTTCTTTCGCGTCTACCGCGTAGAAGTTGCCGAAACCGTTGAGCGTGCCGGTGAGCATGGCGCGCAGCTCGCGGTAGGTGACGCGCCGCGCGAGTCGGTCGCCGGGGCCGCGCGTGCTGGCGAAGAGCAGGAGGCGTCCGTCGGGGGTGAGGGCGGGCGAGCCCTCGGCGGCCGCCGAGTTGACGGCGCCGCCCAGATTCCTCGGCTCGCCCCACGCGGCCCCGGCCCCGCGGCGGCTCACGTAGAGGTCGCTCTGCCCCTCGCCGCCCGGCCGGTTCGAGGCGAAGACGATGAGACTCTCGTCAGGCGCGACGTAGAAGTCCGTCTCGTTGGCCTTCGAGTTGACGCCGTCGCCGAGATTTTCGGGCGCGGCGAAGCGCCCGCCCTCGGCGCGCGCGCGGTAGATGTCCGCGCCGCCCTTCCCCTCCGGCCTGACCGACCAGAAGTAGAGCGTGCCGTCGCGCGTGACGGCCGGCGCTAACTCGTTGGCCTCGGTGTTGACCGCGCCCTCGACGCGGCGCGCCTCGCCCCAGCGCCCGGCCGCGTCGCGCTCGGCGTACCAGATGTCGAAGTCGCGTTTGGCGCGGCCCCCGACGGGGCGCGACGAGGAGAAGTAGAGCCGCCGGCCGTCGGGCGAGACCGAGGGGTGGCTGTCGGGGTGCAGGCCGGAGAAGGGCGCGACGCGCGGCTCCGCCCAGCGGCCGCGCCGCAGCTCGGTGTAGACGACGGCGCTGAAGGACTGCCCCGCGCGGTCGTACTTCGTGAAGTAGAGCGTGCGGCCGTCGGGGCTGAAAGAGGCGTTGCTCTCGTGATCCGCGGTCGAGACGACGCCCTCGGCGAAGAGCGACGCCCCCGTCTGCGCGCGCTGCCCCGCGTTAAAGACGAAGGGCAGGCAGAGGGCCGAGGCGGCGAGCAGGAATCTTATTTCGCGCATTTCACTCGATGCCGAGGGCGCGCAGCTCGATCTGGTAGATGTTGCCGGCGTTGTTGCGCGGGCCGCGGAAGTTCCCGATCAGTTCGCGGTAGGTGACGGGGCGCCGGAGCGGCCGCGAGCCGAGGCCGCGCGCGCCGCCGCAGAAGAAGAGGTAGCGGCCGTCGGGCGAGAGCATCGGGTGGTACTGCCACGCGCCCGCGTTGACCTTTTCGCCGATCTGGCGCGCGGGCGTCCACGCGCCTTCGCGCCGGAAGCTGACGTAGATGTTGATGCCGCCGGGGCCGCCCGGCCGCTGCGAGCTGAAGAGGACGAAGCGCTCGTCGGGCGCGATCATCGGGTTGAAGTCCCACGCCTTCGAGTTGACGGCCTCGCCCAGATTCTCCGGCTCGCCGAACCCCGCGCCCTCGCGCTCCGCGCGGTACAAGTCCCAGTCGCCCGAGCGGATCGAGCCGAAGTAGAGCGTGCCGTCGGCGGTCTGGGTCGCGTACAGCTCGTCGGCGTCGGTGTTGACCGGCGGGCCGAGCCGGCGGGCTTCGCCCCACGCGCCCGCCTCGTCGCGCTCGACGTACCACACGTCCCAATCGTCCTTCGGCCGGTCGCTCCCCGGCGCGGGGCGGCGCGAGCAGAAATAGAGCCGCTTGCCGTCGGGCGTGACGAACGGGTCGCGGTCGTGGTAGCGGCCCGAAAAGCTCGCCGCCTCCGGCTCCGTCCAGCGCCCGGAACGGAAGCGCGAGAAGACGATGGTCGAGAGGATGGGCAGGCCGTAAGACCAGTAGGCCGTCCGCCCGTCGCGGTCGAAGCCGGGGCTGTCCTCGTGGTCGGCCGTCGAGACGACGCCCTCGGCGAAGATGCGCGCCTCGGTCAAAGGCGTCGCGGAGGCGTAAGGGTGCGGCGCGCCCGCCGAGATTTTAACCGCCTGCCCGAAGGAGGGCGGCGCGGCGAGGGCGAAGGTTAACAACAGGAGCGTGATTCGGTATCGCATCAAGGAAGACAAGTAGTCAGTAGTCAGTAGTCAGTAGTCAGTAGTCAGTAGAAAAACAATCTCTAGGGGCGAACTCCTCGTTGGACACGATCCGGGTCGGGACGGGCAGCGCGAGGCCGCGCGCGTTGTCGGCGTCGCAGAACTTTTGCTCATCCGGAGAGGCCCCTACTTCCCCACCCAGCCGAGGCCGTCCGGCCCCTGCCCGGTCTCGACGCTGCCGTCCGCCTCCATCTTTTCGAGGTCGACGCGGACGACCTTGCCGGGGTCGGGCTTGCCGACGGCGGTCACGGCGACGTAGGCGCGGCGGCCGTCGGGCGTGATCAGGATGCCGATGGGGACTTCGCCCGACTGGCCCTGACCCTGCGGCGGCTGGCTGATGCGGAGGCGCTTGACCTCCTTGCGCGTGGCCGCGTCGAAGACGGTCAGCTCGCCCGTGGGCGGGCTGGAGACGAGCGCGTGTTTGCCGTCGGGCGTGAACTTGACGCGGATGGGCATCCCGCCCGCCTTGATCGTCTCTTTAACTTTCAGCGTCTCGGTGTCGATGATCGAGATGCCGCCGTCCTGATTGTGGCCGACCCACAGCTCGCGCCCGTCGGGCGAGATGTCGAGCCCCTCGGGCTGCGGGCCGACGGCGACGTGCGCGACGTGCGGCGGCGGCCCCGGCACCTCCTGCCGCTTCTCCAGCTCGATGACGCTCGCCGTGTTCGAGAGGATGTCGGCCGTGTAGACGACCGCGCGCTTCGGGTGCATGACGAGCATGTGCGTGATGCTCTGCCCCGTGCCGACGACGAGGTCGACCTTGTCGCTGGCCGGGTCGTAGCGCGCGACGGCGCGGGCCAGCTCGGCCGTGAAGTAGAGCTTGCCGTCGCGCTCGGCGATGCCGTGCGGGCGCAGGAACGGGCCGAGGTCGACGCGCCTCGTCTCCTTGCGCGAGGCGAGGTCGATGACGGAGATGCTGTTGCCGGGCTTCTGCGCGCCGTAGTTGGTGACGTAGGCGGTGCGGCCGTCGGCCGAGGTGGCGACCTCGTGCGGCCCCTCGCCGGTGGGGACGCGGCCGACGACCCGCATCGTCGCCGGGTCGATGATGGCGAGCGTGGCCTCAGCCTTGTTGAGCACGAGCAGGTAGCTCGGCGCGGCGGCGGCGGTCTGCGCCACCTGCGCGCGCGGGCGCGGCGCGGCCGGGTTGATGAGCGTCAGCAGGGCGGCGGCCGCGCAGGCGGCGGCCGGGCGCAGGAGTCTCGAAAGGGTCGCAGGCATGTTGGAAGGCTCTCCCGAAAGAAACGGTTCGGCGGCGACGCCGGCCCGGCGCGAGGAGCGACGCGCGGCGTGAGACCGCGCGGCACACAGTCTACGCGAACGGCCTACCTTCTACGGGGGACTCGGACGGAGTGTTTCAGGGCGCGCGGCGAATTGTGACGAGCCGCCCGCGCCGCGTGACGAGCGGGCCGGGGGGAGGGGTGAAAGATTGCGGATGAGGGGTTGCGGAGTGAGCGAGGCCGAGTGGTCGATTCGATCATTCATCTCCCTGAAATCGGCAATCCGCAACCGCCTTCACCGCCCGTGCAGTTTCTTCCACGCCTGCGCGTACTTGGCGGCGCGCGGGTTCGACTCGTCCCAGCGCGGGGCCCGCGGGTCGTCGGCGAGGGCGAGCAGGCCGAGGGCGACGGCGCGCACGACGCGCTCCATGTTGGCGTAGTCGATCTTCTCCCAGTGGTCGCCGACGCCGTGGTAGTCGGGGAACTCGAAGGCGACGCCGACGGTGTGCGCGGGCACGCCCAAGTCGGCGAGCGCCTGATTGTCGCTGCGCGAGAAGAAGGCGTCGGACTTCGTCGGGTGCTTGAAGAGCCGGACGCCCGCGGCCGCGCCCGCGCGCCGCAGCGTCTCGCCCACCTCCGAGTAGTCGAAGCCGGTCACGGCGGCCGCGCTCAACCGCGGCCCCTCCGAGTCGTCCGTGCGGCCGACCTGCTCAAGGTTGATCTGGGCCACGGTCTTCGCCAGAGGCACGAGCGGGCGGCGGCCGTAGTGGCGCGAGCCGACCAGCCCCCACTCCTCGCCGAAGAAGGCGAGGAAGAGGATGCTGCGCCGCGGCTTGCGTTCGAGCCGCCCGAGGGCCGCCGCCATCTCCATGACGGCGACCGTGCCGGAGCCGTCGTCGTTCGCGCCGTTGTGAATGCAATCGCCCGCCGCGCAATCCGCGAGCACGCCGACGTGGTCGTAGTGGGCCGAGACGATGACGTAGGTGTCGCGCAGGTTCGGGTCGGAGCCGCGCAGCACCCCGGCGACGTTGCGCACGACGGCCGGCGCGACGGGCGGCTTGACCGGGCGCGGGGCGTCGGCCGAGACCTCGGCCCAGTTCGCCGTCTGGAAGTAGCCGTCGTCGCCGGCCGGCTCAAGCCCGGCGCGGCGGAACTGCGCGGCGATGTACTCGGCGGCGAGGTCGAGCCCGCGCGAAGGCGTCTCGCGCCCTTCGAGCGCGTCCGAGGCGATGAAGGACAGGTGGCCTTTCATGCTCCCGGCCGTCACGCGCTCAAGGGCCGCGCGCCACTCCGGCCGGACGGCCGACTCCTGCCCGAGCGCCGGCCCCAGCACCAGCACGCCGACGACCAGCGCGAACGCGGCCCTTTGTAGACGCCTCACGACTCCTCCACCCTCACGCCGCGCCAGAAGGCGACG
>DATMVI010000566.1:0-6829 GCA_035563275.1 Pyrinomonadaceae bacterium | reverse complement strand
CACCAACGTCTCGCACGCGCTGACGCTCGGCGCGCTCTTCTTCGCCTCGGCGCAGAGCTTCAACTCGGTGCTGCCCGAGCGGGGCCTGCTGCGCTGGGTCTTCTCCTTCTTCTTCCTGTGGACGCTCTGGCAGAATCAGTTCGCGGCGTTCGACGCGCGCCGCCTGCTGCGCGGCCTCGCGGCCCTGTTCGGCACGGCCTTCGTCCTCAAGCACATGCTGCTCGCCTCGCTCTACGAGCCCGAAGGCGGTTGGCTGAAGCGGCTGGCCGGCGTCGTGCTCGAAGGCGCGACGCTCGGCACGCTCGACGCGCGAGTCTTCGCGCCCGCCACCGGCTACGTCTCCTTCTTCGCCCTCGCGCTCTACGTCCTCGGCCTCGCCCTGCTCCCGCCCGCGCCCGGCGGCGAAACGGCCGAACTCATCGAAGCCGAACCGGCCCCCGCCGACGACAAACTGCTCGCCCCCGGCGAGCCGGGGTCAGGGGCGCGAGCGGTGGCGAGCGGGTCGCGCCGGCCGGACTCGATTACCGAAGGTTGAGCGCGGCGTCAGTTCGTCTCAACGCGGAGGGCGCGCGGGCCCCGGAAAGAGGAAGAGGGCGCGAAGCCGAAACGGCCCGCGCCCTCTTCACTTCCCCCCTTCGCTCGACCGCAAAACTTACCAGTTGACGACGAGTTCCTGCTGCGCCTGCCAGACCGGCACGTCGTCGCGGATGGCCGCGCGCTGGAGCCGCTCCTTGTTGGCGAGCAGCCGGCCCGCGCCCAGCCCGACGGCCGCCAGAGGCTCTTCGGCCACGGCCACGTGCAGCCGCAGCTCCTTCTGCAAGCGCTCGGCCAGCCCGCCGAGCAGCGCGCCGCCGCCCGTCAGGATCAGGCCCGTCTGGTAGATGTCGGCCGTCACGTCGGGCTTCGACTCTTCGACCGCCCGGCGCGCGCCGTTGATGATCTCGACGACGACCGGCTCCAGAGCCTCGCGCACCTCGCCGGCCGTGATCTCGACGGCCTTCGCCAGCCCGTCCGTCACCTGCTTGCCGACGATCTCGATGCGGCGCTCCGCGCCCTCGGCCTCGGCGAGCGCCGCGCTGGCCTCCAGCTTCAACTGCTCGGCCGTGCGCTCGCCGAGCTGCATTTCGTACTTGGCGCGGACGTAGTCGCGGATGGCCTCGTCCATCGCGTTGCCGGCCGCCGGCAGGCTGGCCGACGAGACGACGGCCCCCGAGGCGACGATGGCGACGTTGGTGGTGCCGCCGCCGATGTCCACGACCAGATGGGCGCGCTCGTCGTCGAAGTTGAGGCCCGCGCCGAGGGCGGCGCAGAGGCCCTCGTCCACGAGGTCAACGCGCGTCGCCTTCGCGTCGCGCGCCGCGTCGCGCACCGACCGCTGTTCGAGCGAGGTGGAGGAGCCGGGCACGCCGACGCAGACGTGGCTGCGCTTGTGGTTGCCGCCCAGCACGCGGCTGATGAATGCCTTGAGCATCTTCTCGGTCGCGTCGAAGTTGTCGATGGTGCCGTTGCGGACGGGGCGGAAGACTTCCACGTCCTTCGGCTCGCGGCCGAGCATCTTGTAAGCCTCCCGGCCGACCGAGAGGACTTCACCCGTGTATTTGTGAATCGCCACGGCCGACGGCTCGTTCAGGACGATGCCGCGTTCGGGCGCGTAGATGAGCGTGTTGACCGTGCCGAGGTCAATCGCCAAGTCGTCAGTGAAGATGCTGCTCAGAATGCTCATAAAAAACCCCGGTGTTCTGTGGACCGTTTATCGAGGATGCAGTTCACGGTTGCCAGTGTGAGGGCGGGGCAAGTTGCGTTCCACCTACACACACGCCCAATTACGCCACTTTTCCACTTCCGCCCCGTTCCGATTTAAAACAGCCCCCGCGACAAACTCGCGCCCGCCGCGTGAAAGGCGAACGAAAACAAAACGGGCGAGTCGGGTGAGGGTCGGCGGACGGCGATCAACGTCCTGCGCCGGGCGCAGTTTGACTCCCGCACCCTGACCGCGCGGCGCGTTTTTTCTGCCGATACCGGGTCGGGAAATGGTGTGAGGTCGAGTCGGGCGCGGAGGCGGCCGGCCGTTACCGGAGGCCGTCTGCTTCTTCCGTCCTGATGTCGCTGACGACTTCGTAGAGGGTGGGGGCTTCGGCGCGCGAGACCTGCTTGGCGGCGGGGAGGGCCGCGGCGCGGACGGTGAGGGCGCGGTCGCGGCGGCGGATGGTGATGAGGTCGCCGACGCGGACGCCGCGCGAGGCGCGCGCCGCGAGGCCGTTGACCTCGACGGCCCCGGCCTCGCACAACTCCTGCGCCACCGCCCGCCGCAGCACGAGGCGGCTGGCGCGTAGGTACTGGTCAAGACGCATAAAGACAAAAAGGCGCCGGGTGTCGGGCGGCGGGCGGCGGGGAAGACATCGTCTTAAACCCGCCGCCCGCCGCCCGACACCCGGCACCCTGCTCCCGTTACTTGTCGCCCTTCTTGTCGGCCGTCTCGCGCTTGCCGGCCTCGGTCTTGTCCTTCTCCAGCAGCGGGAGGATCATCCCCTCGTAGCTCTTGGCGGGCTTGATGTAGGCGTCCTGCCGGAGCGCGCGCAGGTAGGTCTCGCGCTCCTTCTCGGAGCGCTCCGAGAGGATCATCTGGCGGACGAAGTTCTCCTTGAAGGCGTCGTCCGACTCGTTGACGCGCAGGATCAGGTAGCCGTCTTCGAGCTTGATCGGCTCGGTGACGCCGCCCGCCTTGAGGCCCTTGATGGCGTCGCCCACCTGCTTGTTGAGGTCGCTGACGAGGAACCAGCGCGGCTTGCCGTCCTGTTCGAGCAGCCCCTTCGTCTTCGGGGCCACGCGCTGCCCGTTCTGCTCGCGCTCGGAGTGCTTGACGGCCAGCTCGCCGAAGTCCGCGCCGCCGCGCGCCTGCGCGACGAGCTCCTTGGCGCGGGCCAGCAGGTCGGCTTCGCTGCGGCCGGCGAGGCCGAGGTAGATTTCCGACATCGTGACGCTCTGGAACTTGGGGCGGTTGGCGTCGTAGAACTTCTTCAACTCGGCGTCCGTCAGGTTGTAATAAATCTTCGCGTCCACCTCGCGCTGGAGCACGGCCTGTCGCGTGTACTGGCGGCGCAGCGTGTCGCGGATGTCGGAGAGCGCGAGGCCCTCGCTGCGGAGCGCCGTCTCCAGCTCTTCGAGCGTCTTGAGGCCCGACTGGCTGGCGACGCGCAGCACCTCGCGGTTGACCTCGGCCTCGACCTCCTCTTCGAGCCGCGGCAACTCCTTGCCCTTCTGCATCAGCAGCGACTCGTTGATGAGGTTGAAGATGATCTCGCCCTGCCGCTGCGCGACCTGCTCGTCGGCCTGCTGGGGCGTCGCGCCGCGCTGCTTGGTGAGGACTTCCTTGAACTCCTCGTTCTGCCGCTTGAGGTGCGAGAGCATGATAACGTCGCCGTTGACCTGCACGATGGGTTCGTCGAGGACGACGGGCACGCCCTCCTCCTGCGCCCGCGCGGGGGAGGCGGCGAGGGCGACGGCGAGCGCCGCGAAGAAGAAGGCCAGCGCGCGGGCCGGAATGTTTTTCAAAGCCACAGTGTTAACTCCTCAGCGTGGGACGGGCGCGCACGGCCCGTCTTCAGGTTTCGCAAACGTTAGCGTCCCGCGCCGCCGGGGCGTGAAGCATGGCGCGGGCTCTCGAAGTTGTGTTCGCCGGTTCGGTCGGGAGACGGGGCGCGGAAGGGCGGCGCCGGCCGCCCCGTTCGAAAGCGCACATTCTAACCTTCGGCGCGGATGTCGAGCAACACGCGGTGGGCGCGGGCGATCAGCTCGTCGGCGCCCGCCTCGACGCGCAAAACCCCGCTCGGGCTGAAGCTCGCGCCCGCGCCCGCGCCGACCAGCGCCAGCAGCTTGTCGGGCGAGACGCGCGCCGTCTCCCTCAGCTTGAGGGCGAAGCCCGCCGGCGTGCGGTCGACGGAGGCGACGCCCAACTCCTCGGCCGTCCGCCGCAGCCGCGCGTAGGCGAAGAGGCGCTCGACCGACTCGGGCAGGCGCCCGTAGCGGTCTTCCGTCTCGCGCCGAATCTGTTCGAGCGTCTCGTCGTCGCGCGCCGAGGCGATGCGCTTGTAGGCCCGGAGGCGCTGCCCCATGTCCGAGATGTAGTCCTCGGGGATGGAAACGTCGGCGCCGAGGTTGATCGAGACCGAAGCCTCGTCCTCGATCTCCTCGCCGCGCAGCTCGGCCACCGTGCGCTCCAGCATCTGCGTGTAAAGATCGAAGCCGAGGGCGTCCATGTGCCCCGACTGCTGCCCGCCGAGCAGGTTGCCCGCGCCGCGCAGCTCCAAGTCCAGAGCCGCCACGCGGAAGCCGGCGCCCAAGTCCGAGAACTCGCGGATGGCCGCGAGCCGGCGGCGGGCGATGGCCGTCAACTCCGCCTCGGATGGGATGAGCAGATAGGCGTAGGCCCGGCGGTTCGAGCGCCCGACGCGGCCGCGCAACTGGTAGAGCTGCGAGAGTCCGTAGTGATCCGCCCGGTTTATGATGATCGTGTTGGCGCGCGGGATGTCTATGCCGTTCTCGATGATGGTCGTGGCGACGAGGACATCGTATTTGAAGTCAACGAAATCCAGCATCGCCTGCTCCATCTCGCGCTCGTTCATCTGCCCGTGGGCGGCGCGGACGCGGGCGTGCGGGACGAGCCTCTGGACGAGGGCGGCCACGGTGTCGATCGTCTCGACGCGGTTGTGGATGAAGAAGACCTGCCCGCCGCGGCCGAGTTCGAGCTCGACGGCCGACTTGATGACGGACTCGGAGAACTGCACGACCTGCGTCTGGATGGCGAGGCGGTCGCGCGGCGGCGTCTCGATGACCGACATGTCGCGCAGGCCCATCAGAGACATGTTGAGCGTGCGCGGGATGGGCGTGGCCGAGAGCGTGAGCACGTCCACGCGCTTCTTCAGCTGCTTGAGCCTCTCCTTGTGCGCGACGCCGAAGCGCTGCTCCTCGTCCACGACGACGAGGCCGAGGTCGCGGAAGGCGATGTCTTTCGAGAGCAGGCGGTGCGTGCCGATGATGATGTCGATCTCGCCGGACTCGACGCGCTTAACTATCTCCTTCTGCTCCTTCGGCGAGCGGAAGCGCGAGATGAGTTCGATTTTGACGGGGAAGGCGGCGAAGCGCGCGCGGAAGGTCTCGTAGTGCTGGTAGGCGAGCACCGTCGTCGGCGCGAGCACCGCCGCCTGCTTCGAGTCCATCACGGCCTTGAAGGCCGCCCGCATCGCGACCTCGGTCTTGCCGTAGCCCACGTCGCCGCAGAGCAGGCGATCCATCGGCACGGTCTGCTCCATGTCGCGCTTCACGTCCTCGATGGAGGTCTCCTGATCGGGCGTCGGCACGTACTCGAAGGCGTCCTCGAACTCGCGCTGCCACGGGCTGTCGGCGGAGAAGGCGTAGCCCTGCACGAGCTTGCGCTCGGCGTAGAGCTTCAGAAGCTCGTCGGCCATGTCGCGCATCGCGCGCTTGGCCTTGGCCTTCGTCTTGTGCCAGCCGAGCCCGCCGAGGCGGTCGAGCGCCGGCTCGTGCCCCTCGGCGCTCGAATAGCGCTGGACGAGGTCGAGCCGCTCGACGGGGACGTAGAGCTTCGAGT
Organism: Pyrinomonadaceae bacterium; assembly: GCA_035563275.1. Lineage (GTDB taxonomy): Bacteria > Acidobacteriota > Blastocatellia > Pyrinomonadales > Pyrinomonadaceae > QHXN01. The sequence goes on along the minus strand of DATMVI010000566.1, from coordinate 1,221 downwards.
CCTCGGCGTAGAAGAGCAGCATGAACTCGCCCTTGCGGCCGCCCATCTCCAAAGTCTGGAGGCCGCCGAAGCGCGCCACGCCGTGGTCGATGTGGACGACGTAGTCGCCGACCTTGAGGTCGCGGAAGTCGGAGAGGAAGGCCGCCGTCTTCGACTTCTTCCGCCGGGCCGAGCCGGTCGCCGCGTGCCCCGTGCCCGGCGCGCGCCGTTCCACGCTCTGGTCGCTCGCCTCGTCGAACAGGTCTGTCTCGACGTGGACGACGAGGCCGGCGCCCGGCAGCTCGAAGCCGCCCGAGAGGCGGCCCGCCGTGACGACCGCGGCGAAGTCCGCGGCCGCGCCCGCCTCGCCCGAGAGCGCGACGCGCGCCGCCACGTTGTAGTCGGCCAGCATGTCCGAGACGCGCTCGGCGACGCCCGCGCTCGGCATGGCGAAGAGCGTCACGGCGCCGCGCTCGGCGCGCGCGCGGCGCACGTCGGCGGCGAGGTCGGGGATGCGCCCGTGGTAGCGCTTGGGCGGGAGCGAGCGCCACTCGACTTCGGGCGCTTCGTCGGCGGCCGGGAAGAGGAACAGGGCTTTCGGCGCGGGGCGCGACCGGCCGATCCGCGCGGCCGGCTCTTCACTCTCGCCCGCGAAGCGCTCGTCCACGGCGGCGGCGGCGCGGCCGAGCGCGCGCAGCTCGACGCGCGGGGCCGCGTCCAGACGCGCGCGCAGTTCCTCCGGCGTTAGGTACAACTCTTCGGGCCGCAGGCCGATCTCGCCCGCGGCCTCGTTCTCGGCGTAACGCGCGGCTAAGGTCTCGTAAGTCGTCGCGAGGTGTTGCTCGACGCCGGCCGGCTCGTCCGCGACGAGCACCGCGTCTTTCAGGTAGTCGAAGGCGCTCGCGTCCGTCTTCAAAAGAAGCGGGATGAGCCACTCCCAGCCGGCGAAGGTCTCGCCCTCGTCGGCGTGGACGGTGCGGTCGCGCAGGGCGCGCGCGTGGGCCTCGTCCGGCCAGCGCTCGCGGGCGGCCTCGGCCCACAGGCGGAAGTCGTCGCGCCCCACGGCCAGCTCGCGCATCGGGATGACCTCCGTCTCGCGGAGCTGCTCGATGGAGAGCTGCGTCTCGGGGTCGAAGCGGCGGACGGAGTCCACGGTGTCGCCGAAGAACTCGACGCGCACGGGCGCGGCCTCGCCCGGCGACCACACGTCGAGGATGCCGCCGCGCATCGAGAACTCGCCGA
>DATMVI010000565.1:0-4119 GCA_035563275.1 Pyrinomonadaceae bacterium | reverse complement strand
CCGCGCAGACCGAGCCCGACGTGCCGACTTCGGCCGCCGTCATCGGCACGCGCCGCGCCGGCAACGTCGCGGCCCCGCGCGGCGAGTACGTCGTGCAGGTGCTCGTCGAGGTCAGGGACGGGCGCGTGACCGACGCGCGCGTCTGGAACCCGCGGCCCGGCGCGGGCGCCTACGAGGCGGCCGCGCTCAAGATGGCGCGCGAGCGACGCTACCCCGAGAGCTTCAGCGGGGCCGAGCGCCTGCGGATCAGGGTGCAGCCTTAACGGCAGTCCGTCGCGCGCCTTCCAAAAGATGCTGTTCATCCAGAGCAACAGTCTCGCGCTCCCCCTTTCGAGGGGCGAACGCCTCCGCCTGCTCGAAGCGCTGGCGCGGCGCGGCCCCGCCCCGCTCATCCGCACGACGCGCGGCCGGCTTTTTCAGACGCTCGTGTCGCGGGCCGGCGACGCCGCTTTAGTCTCGCGCGCGGCCGCGGAACTGGAGCGGGAGTGCGCGGCGCGGCAGGAGTCGGAAGGCGAAGCCGCCTACACGCCGGGCGACCTCTTCTTCGCCGACGACTGCGTCCTCACGCTCGTCTTCGGCGAAGGCGCGGAGGGCGGCCTGCGCGCCGGCGTCGTCTACAACGTCTCGACGGCGGAGCCTCTGGCGAAGCTCGAACGCTTCTGCCGCGAGGTGCGCGGGGCTTTGTCTGAGGTCAGGAAAGCGGACGAGGGCGGGGCCGAGCCGCCGGCCGACTTGCCCGAGTGGCGCGCGCAGGCCGGGAGACTTTCCGAAGGGCTGGCGCGCTTCATCGCCGTCCAGCCCTCGGAGTTCACGCGCGCGGCCGCGGCGCTGCGCGGGGGGCGCGAGCTGACGCGCGCCTCGGCGCTGATGGAGCATCACGAGGTGCGCTCGTTCCTGCGGCGCGTGCAGGAGATGCGCCGCGAGGGCTACACGCCGCGCCGCCTGCTGCGGGAGACGGGCGCGCTCGGGGGCGTCTCGGTCGAGGCGCTCCTCGGCGCCGGGCTGCTCGTGCGCGAGGTGCGCGTGAGCTGCCGCAAGTCCGGCCACGCCCTCTTCGACCTGCCCGCGCCCGACTCGCTCGCGGCCATCACCATCAGCAAGGCCAAGTGCAGCCAGTGCGCCGCGCCCGTCGCCGACGAGGTCATCGAGGAGACGATCAACCCCTCGCCCCTCGCCGTGGCGCTGCTGGAGGACGGGCGCTGGCTGAGCAACCGCGTCTACCAGCTTGTCCGCTCGCTCGGCGTCCCCGACAGCGAGATCGCCTCGGGGCCGGCCTCGCCGCACGGCGAGTCCTACCTCGCGGTCGAGGTGGGCGGCGCCTCCTTCCTCTTCGCCGCGCGGGACGGCGACCTGACGCCGGCCGTCGCGCGCCGCGTGGCCGAGCGCGTGGAGGAGGCGGACGCCTCGCACCTCGTCGTCGTCACGACCGGCGCGGCCGAGGACGAGGGGCGTCTGCGCCTGTACGAGTTCGCGTGGCGGCGCGCGCGCGACGGGCGCGATCTGGGGACGACGCTCGTGGAAGGTCTGGAAGGGGCGCGCGCGCAGATCGAGCGCGCCTTCGCCGCGGCCGTCCAGCGCGAGCTGTCGCGCGGCCTCTTCACCCTCGACGCCGCGCTCGGTTTCAGCGCCGCCCGCTTCGTCCTCGACTGGTTCCGTCTGGCGCAAACGCCGGGCGAAAAAAAAGGCGCGGCCGAACTGCCCGCGCCGCCGCGCGCCGACCTCGACCGCCAAGTCGCGTCATGAGCCTCCGCGCCGCCCGACCAGACCCGCTCACAAAATAAACACGTCCCCCGCCGCGGCCGCCTTGATCGTCAGCGCGAGCGCGCCCGCCGCCCGCCCGCCGCCGGCGTCACGCGGTAGGCGCACCGCCGGTCGCCCGAGACGATGTGCTCCTCGCGCTCGACGCCGACGCCCGGCCCGAGCGCCGAGCGGAACAGCTCAAGCTCCGTCGAACAGAAGCCCTGACAGGCCGTCGCCGCGGCGCAGATCGGGCAGTGGTTCTCGACGAGGAGGAAGCTGCCGTCCGGCTCCTCCCTCACCTCGGCCATGTAACCTTCCTCCGTCCGGACGCGCGCCAACTCCTCGAGCTTCTTCCCCAAAGGGGCCGAAGCCGGGATGCGCCTCGCGTACTCCTCGCGCTGTCGCGCGCAGCGCGAGCCGAGCACGCGGTCTAACCCCTCGGCCCCGAACGTCTCCTCCAGCGCGCCGATGAGCGCCACGCTCAGCTCCGCGTAGGCTTCGGGGAAGAGCCGGTCGGCCTCGCGCGTGAGCCGCCAGTGCTTCGCCGGCCGCCCGACGGGGACGGGCCGCTCCTCCGCCTCGACGAGGTTCTCGCGCTGCAAGTCGTAGAGGTGCTGGCGCACGGCCATCGCCGTCAGGCCCAGCCGCGCGGCGAGCTGCGCCGAGTCCGTCGGCCCCTCGGTCTTCAGAAGTTTGACGATGGCCCGGCGCGTCTTGCGCTCGCCGGTCTGTCGGTGGGTTTCGGCCATGCCTCCTTTCTAAAGAAGTCTCTTTACAAAGTCAAGCCTCTGTGGTAGCCTCCGGCTTAGTAAAGGAATTTCTTTAGAAACTCCGAAGGAGGCTAAGGATGACAGACCCTACCGACAACGCCCACCTCGCTTTCGCCAACCACACCGGAGACGACCGACCCGACCCGCTCGCCGGCGCGCGCGTCGCCGTCACGGGCGGCACCTCGGGCCTCGGCCTCGCGCTCGTCCGCGAGCTGCTCGGCCGCGGCGCGCGCGTGGCCTTCGTCGCGCGCACGCGGAGCCGCGTCGGGCAGGTCGCGCGCGAGCACGCGGGCGCGCACGGCATCGCCGGCGACGTTTCGCGCAAGGAGGAGATTTACCCCATCGCCGTGCAGATCGTCGGCGAACTCGGCGGCCTCGACGTGCTCGTCAACAACGCCTCCGACCTCGGCCCCGTGCCGCTGGCGCTGCTGTCCGACACCGAGTGCGAAGACTTTGAGCGCGCCCTCGACACCAACCTGCTCGGCCCGTTCCGTCTGACGAAGGCGCTGATGGGCGCGCTGACCGCCTCGGCGCGCGAGGGGCGCGGCGCGGTCGTGCTCAACATCTCCAGCGACGCCGCCGTCAACGCCTACCCGCTCTGGGGCGCTTACGGCGCGAGCAAGGCGGCCCTGCATCACCTCAGCCGCGTCTGGGGCGAGGAGCACGCGGCCGACGGCGTGACCTTCCTCTCGCTCGACCCCGGCGACATGGACACGCCGATGCACGCGGCGGCCGTGCCCGACGCAGACCCCTCGACCTTGAAGCGGCCCGAGCAGTCGGCGCGCGAACTGGCCGACGCCGTGGCCGACGCCCTGCGCCGTCGCGCCGACTTCGTGGCGCCGCCCGCGGCCGCGCTCGCGCTCGAAGGGGGTGTCGTATGATCGCCGCCGCGCATCCCGTTCAGCGCCCGCCGCGGGCCAAGCTCCTCGTCGTCGATGCGCGACGCCGCATCGGTCACGCGCCGCGCTCGGCCTTCGTCCGATTCCTGCGCCGTGGTGATTTAGTCGTCGCCAACGACGCGGCGACGATGCCGGCGAGTCTGAGCGGCACGCACGCCGCGACGGGCGCGGCCGTCGAGGTGCGGCTCGCCGGCCGGCCCTCGCTCGGGCCGGAGGACGTGGGCCGCTTCAGCGCCGTGGTCTTCGGCGCGGGCGACTTCCGCACGCGCACCGAAGACCGCCCCGCGCCGCCCGCGCTCGCCGCCGGCGACCGCCTCGCGCTCGGGCCTCTGCGCGCGACGGTCGAGCGCACGCTCGGCCACCCGCGCCTCGTCTCGCTCGCCTTCGAGGGGCCGCCGGACGAGGTCTGGGCGGGCCTCGCCTCGCACGGCCGCCCCATCCAGTACGCGCACGTTCGCGTGCCGCTCGCGCTCTGGGACGTTTGGACGCGGATCGCGGGGCCGCCCGTCGCCTTCGAGCCGCCTTCGGCCGGCTTCACGCTCGACTGGCGCGCGCTGGCCGCGATGCGCGAGGCCGGGGTCGAGTTCGCGACCATCACGCACGCCGCCGGCATCTCTTCGACGGGCGACGACGAACTCGACCGGCTCCTGCCTTTCGATGAGCCGTATCGCATCCCGGCCTCGACGGCCCGCGCCGTCAGTCGCGCGCGC
>DATMVI010000564.1:0-17240 GCA_035563275.1 Pyrinomonadaceae bacterium | reverse complement strand
GGCGCGCTCGATCTGTTCACCAGCTCGGTGCGGACTTCGCGGCGCGTGACGAGCTGGGTGGCCGCGCCGGCCGCCTCGGCCGTCACGGTCTGCGTTGCCGGCCGCGTCTTCTACCTCGCGCTCGCGGCCGAGGCCGGCGTCGCGCGCCACCCCGCCGGCCTCACCGAAGCCCTCCCGCTCGGCCAGCTCATCCTGCCGCTCATCCTGATGGCGCTCGTCCAGTACCTCCTGAACGGCCTGCTCGTGGCCTCCCTCTTCGCCCTCAAGGGCCGCCGGTCGCTCTGGCCTTACTGGCGCGACGGCTACCTCTGGACTTCGTGGACGTTCTTCGCGGGCGCGGTGGCCGCCGGCTTGGTCTACGCGGCCATCATGCGGTTCGGCGTCGCCTCCGTGATCCTGAGCGTGCCCGTCATCGCCGCGACGCTCGCCACCTACCGCGCCTTCTTCGAGCGCGTCAACGAGAAGGCGCGCGAGGCCGCCGAGGCCGGGCGCCTCCACCTCGCCACCGTCGAGGCGCTCGCCACCGCCATCGACGCCAAAGACCAGACCACGCACTGCCACGTCCGCCGCGTGCAGATTTACTGCGCGCGCATGGGCGAGTTGCTCGGGCTCTCGGCCGGCGAGATCAAGGCGCTGCACGCCGGCGCACTCCTGCACGACGTGGGCAAGCTCGCCGTCCCCGACCACATCCTCAACAAACCCGGCAAGCTCAACGAGGCCGAGTTCGAGAAGATGAAGATTCACACGACGGTCGGGGCGCAGATTCTTGAGCGCGTCAACTTCCCGTACCCGGTCGTGCCCATCGTCCGCTACCACCACGAACAGTGGGACGGGCGCGGCTACCCCGAGGGCCTGAAGGGCGAAGAGATTCCCTTGACGGCGCGCATCCTGACCGTCGTCGACTGCTTCGACTCGGTGCGCGAAGACCGCCCGTACCGGCCCGGCATGACGCGCGAGGAGGCGTGCGCGCTGCTGAAGCGCGGCGCCGGCAAGCACTTCGACCCGCGCGTCGTCGGCCTCTTCCTCGAACGCCTGCCCGAGTTCGAGCGCGAGATCGCCGCCGCCGGGCTCGACCGCCACGGCTTCACGACCAACGAGGCCGACAACCGCGCGCCGCTCGAAGACGGCGAGGCGGCGGCGAGTCCGCCCGCGGGCCTCCACGACTCGGCGGCCCCCGCGTACCTGAGCCAGATCACGAACGCGCACCGCGAGGTCTACGCGCTCTACGAGATCGCGCGCACCTTCGGCTCGTCGCTCGACATCGAGGACACGGTCTCGGTGCTCGTCAACAAGGTCGGCCACGTCGTGCCCTTCGACCTGTGCGCCGTCTACCTCTTCGACGAGTCGGAGGGGTTCGCGCGGGCGGCGCACGTCGCCGGCCGCCACGCGGAGTTTCTGCGCGGCCGCGCCGTCGCGCCCGGCGAAGGCGTCGTCGGCTTCGTCCTCGCCAACCGCCGCTCGTCCTACCTGCTCGACCCGATGCTCGACTTCCGCGACGCGCCGCTGCCCGCCGGCTTCCTCTTCCGCTCGATGGTCGCGCTGCCGCTCACGCGCGGCGGCCGCCTGCTCGGCGCGCTGGCCGTCTACTCGCAGGAGGCGGGCCGCTACACGGACGACCACCTGCGCCTGCTCGACACCGTGGCCCGCCTCGCCTCCGACGCGCTCTCGAACGCGATGAGCCACGCCGAGGCCGAGTCGAACGCGCTGACCGACACTTTGACGGGGCTGCCGAACGCGCGCGCCATGTACGTGCGCTTCGAGCAGGAGGCGGCGCGCGCCCGCCGCACGGGCCGCCCCTTCCAAGTCGTGATGCTCGACCTCGACGACTTCAAGCAGGTCAACGACACCTACGGCCACCAGACCGGCGACCGCGTGCTCCGCGAGATGGGCCGCATCCTCCACGCGCAGCTGCGCGAGTACGACTTCCTCGCGCGCTACGCGGGCGACGAGTTCGTCGCCATCCTTCAGGATTTGACGACCGAGCAGGTCGGCGAGCTGAGCGAGCGCATCGAGCGCGCCGTCTCGCGCTTCTCGCTGCACGTGCGCGGCGACAAGCACGCCCGCGTCGGCATCTCGGTCGGCGCGGCCAGCTACGGCGTCCACGGCGAGACCCTCGACCAACTCCTCATCGCCGCCGACGAGGCCATGTACAGCGTCAAGTCCGACCACAAGCAGCGCCCCGCCGGCGCGCAGGCCCCCGCCGACCTGCCCACCGGCGACCTCGCCACGACCGCCATCAACTAAGAACAGACGACGGAGGGTGGGCTAAACCTCCGGCCCGCCGCGCGTTAACCGTTCGTCGCGCATCACCCCGCGTTTCTTCTTCTTGACTTCCACCGCCGCTTCCGGTTCAATCGTTTCAGGCGCGCTCGATGCCCCGGCGGCCGCGGCCGGGGGCGTGCGCCCCTTTTCCGTCCCGACACCCTGACCGCCCCCCACAAGGCCGCGCGGCCCCTCCACCCCGCCCGAGCCAACCGAAGTGAGAGCATGTCTGTAGCTTCCGGCGTTTCCAGCAAGGCCGCGACCCTGCTCGTCGTCGACGACGACGCGGCGGCGCGCCGCAACCTCCAGCGCGCCTTCGAGGCCGAGGGCCACCGCGTCGTGGCCTGCGCCGACGCGGCCGCCGCCCTGCGCGAGTTGCACCGCGAGCCGTGCGACCTCGTCGTCTTAGACATCGAGCTGCCCGGCGTCAGCGGCCTCGCGCTGTGCCGCCTGCTGAGGGCGCAGGCGAAGACGCGCCGGCTCCCCGTGGTCGTCGTCTCGGCGCACGACCGCGAGGAGTACAAGGTCGAGGCGTTCGCCGCCGGGGCCGACGACTACGTCGTCAAGGGGCGGGCGACGGCCGAGCTTCTGACGCGCGTCGGCGCGCACCTCGAAGCGGCCGAGCGCGAGCGCGCCCTGCAAGGCAGCAACCGCGAGCTGTCGTTCCTCGCGGACCTCGGCCGGGGTTTGCTCCACGCGATGAGCCCCGCCGAGGTCGTGCGCCGCGTCGCGGGCGCGACCTACGAGGGGGCCGACGCCGCGCTCTCGGCCGCCGTCCTGCTCAAGCACGAAGCGGCGGGGAAGGGGCGCGAGCCGGGGCTCACCGTCTGCGTCTTCGACCGCGAGGGGAGCGCCGAGGAGGACGCCTCGCTGGTCGAAGCGGAGCGCCTGCGCGGGTGGCTGAAGTCGTCGCCCGCGGCCTCCGAGCGCCTGACCGAGCGCGGCCGCTTCCTGCTGCGCGACGAGGCGCACGCGGTCGAGTACGCCGCTCCGCTCCGCTTCGAGGGGCGCGCGCTGGGCGCGCTCGTCGTGGCCTTCGACCGCCCGCCCGACTGCGGGCAGACCGAGGAGCGCCTGATTGACGCCGCCGCGCAGCAGGCCGCGCTCGCCGCGCGCATCTCGACGCTCTACGACGCCGCGCGCTCGGCCTCCGTCACGCTCGCCCGCGAGGTCGAGCGGCGCACGGCCGAGGCCGAGAGCCAGCGCCGCTTCACCGAGGCGATCATCGACAGCCTGCCCGTCTCGCTCTACGCCGTCGACCGCCACCACCGGGTGGTCGCGTGGAACCGCAACCGCGAGCTGGGCGGGCAGGGCATCCCGCGCCGCGACGTGCTCGGCCGCAACGTCTTCGAGGTCTTGACGCGCCAGCCGCGCGAGCAGCTCGAAGAGGAGTTCCGCCGCGCCTTCGAGACCGGCGAGATCGAGCGCATCGAGCAGGAGGGGCGGGGGCCGGACGGGGGCCTCCGCCACTGGCTCGTCAGCAAAGTCCCGATGCGCATCGACGGCGAGGAGGTCTCGCACGTCATCACGGTCGGCGAGGACATCACCGAGCGCGTGGTGGCGAGCCGCGCCGTCGCGCGCTCGGAGAAGCTCGCGGCCGTGGGCCGCCTCGCGGCCGGCGTCGTGCACGAAATCAACAACCCGCTGGCGACCATCGCCGCCTGCGCCGAGGCTTTAGAGTCGCGCACGGACGAGGGCGTCTACGGCGCGGGCGCCGACGCCGACGACCTGCGCGAGTACCTGCAACTGATCCGCGGCGAGGCGTTCCGCTGCAAGCAGATCACGAACGGGCTCTTGGACTTCAGCCGCGCCCGCGCCGTGCAGCACGCGCCCGTCAACGTCTCGGAGGTGGTCGAGTCGGCCGCCCGCCTCCTGCTCCACCAGAAGCGCGGCGCGGCCATCAAGGTCGAAGTCGAGCTCGCCGAGAGCGTGCCGCTCGTGTCGGGCGACGAGGGCCAGTTGCAGCAGGCCGTCATCATCCTCGCCGAGAACGCCATCGACGCGATGCCGGAAGGCGGCACGCTCAGCCTGCGGACGCGGCGCGACGCGGAGGGCGGCGCGGCCGTCGAGGTCGGCGACACGGGGCACGGCATCCCGCCGGAAATACTGGAGAGGATTTTCGATCCGTTCTTCACCACGAAGGAGGTCGGGCGCGGGACGGGGCTTGGACTGGCGGTCTGTTATGGTATTGTAACGGAGCACGGCGGGCGCATCGCTGTCGAGTCCGCCGCCGGGCGCGGAAGCCTTTTCGCCATCCGGCTGCCGCCCGCGCGAGACCACCTGACGGAGAGCCGAGAGACTTGAGCGAGAACCGACCGTCCGCGAGAATCCTCGTCGCCGAAGACGAAGCCAACCTGCGCCTCGTGATCCAGAAGGAGCTGGCCCGCCTCGGCCACGAGGTGCGGGCGGTGGGCGACGGCGAGGCGGCCCTCAAGCTCCTCGAAGAGAGCAACGTGGACGTGCTCCTCACGGACATCTCGATGCCCCGCATGGACGGCATGGAGCTTTTGCGCCGCGTCCACCAGCGGCCGAACCCGCCCGAGGTCATCATGCTGACGGGCCACGCCACGGTCGAGTCGGCCATCGAGGCGATGAAGCTCGGCGCCTACGACTACCTCTCGAAACCATACCGGCTCGCGGAACTCGACGCGCTCGTCAATCAGGCCGCCGAGAAGCGCCGCCTGCGCGTGGACAACGCGCGGCTGCGGACGCTGGTCGAGCGGCAGACCGCGACGCCCGAGATCGTTTACGTCTCGGACGCGATGCGCGAGGTCTTGCGCCTCGTCGAGCGCGTCGCGCCCTCGGACGCCTCGGTGCTGATTACGGGCGAGTCGGGGACGGGCAAGGAGCTGATCGCGCACGCCATCCATCGCCTCTCGAACCGCGCCGAAGGCTCTTTCATAGATTTGAACTGCGCGGCCTTTCAGGAGTCCCTGCTTGAGTCGGAGTTGTTCGGCTACGAGGCGGGCGCGTTCTCGGGCGCGAAGGGGCGCAAGCTCGGCCTGTGGGAGCTGGCCGACAACGGCACCATCTTCCTCGACGAGGTGACGGAGCTGCCGCCGCCGTTGCAGTCGAAGCTCCTGCGCGCCATCGAGACCAACTCGTTCTACCGCGTCGGCGCGGTGCGTAAGGTTCAGGTCAACGTGCGCATCGTGGCGGCGACGAACCGCGACGTGAACGAGGTCGTCTCCGACGGCCGCTTCCGCGCCGACCTGCTCTACCGCATCAACAGCTTCCAGATCAACCTGCCGGCCCTGCGCGAGCGGCGCGAGGACATCGAGCCTCTGGCGCGCCACCTCCTCAAACTCCTCGGCGGCGCGAGCCCGCCCGAGATCGACGCCGACGCGCTCGAAGCGCTGCGCGGCTACGACTGGCCCGGCAACGTCCGCCAGCTCCGCAACACGCTGGAGCGCGCCACGCTGCTCGCCAACGACGGCCGCGTGACTTTGGCCGAACTGCCGCCCGAGATCGCCAACCCCTCGGCCTCGCTGCGCGCGGTGCCCGCCGCGGTCGCCGTCCTCGGCGGCGCGCCCGCGCCCAACCCCGCCCAGCCCGCCGCGCCCCTGCGCGAAGTCGAGCGCCAGCAGATTCTCGCCGCCCTCGAACAGACCGGCTGGCACCGCGGCAAGACGGCCGAAATCCTCGGCATCTCGCCCTCCACCCTCTACCGCCGCCTGCGCGACTACAACCTGACGAAAAGGCAATAAAGAGTTAAAGACAACAAGCGGAAGCCCGGCCGCGAGGGGGGCATTGGAGGTTAAGGTAGCCTCCAACGCCCCCCCTCGCGGCCGGGCTTCCGCTCTTAACTCGAAACTTTCTTACCCGCCGCCGGTGACCGTGCGCTGTTCGTTCTTCGGCTTGCCGAGGGTGCGGCGGGCCGTGTCGGCCTTGGTGCGTTCGCCGGTGCGCTCGTAGATGGCGAGGAGGCGTTCGAGGACGGCCGTCGCGCCGGGCTGGAGGCGCAGCGCCGCCTCGTAGTGTTTGGCGGCCTGCCGCTCGCGGTTGACGAATTCGAGGAGGTTGGCGAGCCTGATGTGCGCCTCGTACTCGCCGGTGGCGCGCGCGAAGCTCTTGAAGGCGTCGTCGTACTTGCCGAGTCGCGCCTGCACGAGGCCGAGGTGGTTGTTGACGAGCGGGTGTTCGGGTGCGAGCCGCGCCGCCTCGCGCAGCCGCTTGAGCGCGCCGCCGAAGTCGTTCGAGAGGTAGAGCGAGTAGCCGAGGTTAGTGAGCAGGACGGCGTCTCGCGGCGAGGCCGACAGCCCGCGCTCGTAAGCCTCCGCGGCCTGCTCGTGCCGGCCGAGGCGGTCGTAGGCGAGGCCGAGCAGGTTGTTCGCTTCGACGAGGTTCCCGCGGCCGGCCGCCGCGACGGACAGCTCGGCCACGGCTTCGCTCAGGTAGCCGCGTTCGAGCAGCGCGCGCCCCTGCTCCAGCGGGTCGCGGCCGACGCCTTCGATGCGCGGAACCCACGCGGAAGGCGCCGGCGGCCCGAGGGCCTGCTCGTCGGGGCGGATAATCTTCACGCCCTCCTCCGGCCCGGAGGCGTTTTCGGCGGCGCGTGATGCGGGCCGCGGGTCGGCTCGCTTCGTCGCGGCGGTCTTCACTTCGCGATTCTTCGACGACCCGGCCGCGCCCTTGCCGCCCCCGCCGAACAAACGCGCCAGCGCGCGGAAGGGCGCGGTCAGCGCGCGCACGAAGCCGTTCTCCTTCGGCGGCGTCGCGGCCTCCTGCGCGGGCGCGGGCGGCCCGACCCGCGCGGGCGTCTTCGGCGTCGCCTCGTCGGCGAGGCTCTCGAACGCGACCGTGCCGGCGCGCGTCGCCCCGGCGAGCGGAGCCTCGGCGGCGGACGCCAGCCGGCCGTGCGCCGTGCGGGGTACGAGCACGCCCGCGGCCAGCATGGCGGCGACGGCGACGGCGTGCGTTTTGTGTGCGGGCACGGCGACCTCCTCGGGTTCGGGAAACGGTCTGCGGGGGAGAATCTTTAAAGGCGGCGCGAAAGCGCGTCGCTTGAGACCCTGAAAGTATAAGCCACGCGAAAGATGATGTAAAAACGCTCGGGGCGCCGAAGGGTTGCGCTTTGTCGTCGGGGCCGCGCGTAAAAAGCGGCGCGCGGCCGTTGACGCGCCTTCGGCTCCGGCCGCGGGCCGGGCGGCGCGCGCGGAAAAAGGGCGGCGCGCCGAAGGGCCTGCTTCCTTCGGCGCGCCGCCCGCGGGCGGGAGGATTCGTGCGGGGACGGGGTCAGGCCGCGCGCTGTTTGCGCCGCCGGCGGTAGTAGAGGCCGGCGAGGCCGGTGCCGAGCAGCGTGAGGGTCGCCGGCTCGGGAACGGGCGCGTGGTCGGTTTTGATTTCCAACTTGATCCAGTCGTTGAAGAAGTGGCAGTCGGGGTCGAAGCCGATGGCGAAGTTGGCGCCGTTGGTGATGTAGGCGAAGAGGGCCGCCAACTCGTGCGCCTCGAAGTTGTAGGTGTAGGTGATCGCCGAGTCGGAGAACTCGCGGTCGAAGAGGGCGGTGCGCGCCGTGCCGTTGGCGACGAGCCAGCTCGGCTGGTTGTGGTAGCGCGTGTTGACGAAGTCGTCAACGATGTCGCCGGGGTTGTTGTCGCTGTCGAGGTCGTCGGTGAACGAGCGGACGCCGGAACCCTTCGCGTTGTCGAGCAGGTGGACGAAGAGGCGGTTCGGGTTGTCGTCCCAGTTGCGTATGTTCTTGAAGACGAGCTTCGCGCTGGTGATGGTCTTCCCCTTCAGATCGACGTTGTCGACGCGCCACGTGTAGGCCTTGTGGTGGTCGAGGTCGTCAATGTCGGGGTCGGGCGGGACGAAGGTCAACACGTCGGCCCTGACGGCAGCCGGCAGGGACAGGACGAAAAGGGCGGCAAGAGACACGAGTAGCTTCTTCACGGAATCCTCCTTCCGCTCGGGGAGAGCGCGGTCGCGCTGCGTGTATGGGATCGCGCGGGCGTTCAGGCTGGCGCCCGCCGCAGGACTTCTTGTTCGCGTTGATAAGAAAGAGTCAGTGCGGCGGGATTTCCAGAAACGTGGGCGGGCGCCGGCGGCGCGATGAAGCTCAAGGGGTTGTCAGCTCGCGGGTTCGCGCAACATTCATAAGGCGTGCCGTCTCAGGCGGCGCTCCGCTCGAAGGCGCGGCGCAGGTCTTCGGGAATCTCGACGGGGCGGCGCGTGTCGAGGTTCATGGCGACCTGCACGAGCGTCGCCGAGGCGCGCGCTGCGGCCTCGCCCGCGCGGCGCAGGCGGTACTCGAAGGTCGCCGAGCTGCGACCGACGCGCGAGACGAAGACCTCGACCTCGACCTCGTCGCCGTAGACGAAAGGCGCGTCGAACTCGGCCCGCGCGCTCACCGTCGGGAAGCCCAGCCGCGACTCGCGCGTCAGCCGCGGGTAGCTCACCCCGCACCGCGCCGCGAAGAACTCCTCCATCGCCGCGTGGCAGTAATGGAACAGCACCGGGTAATAGACCAGCCCGGCCGGGTCGCACTCGCCGAAGCGCACGTTGATGAGGGCGGAGAAGGGCATAAAGGGAGTAGACAGTAGACAGTAGACAGTAGTCAGTAGGAAGACCTTCGGCGGCGAATCGTCAGGGTGTCGGCGTCAGCACACTCAGCGCGGAGCGCTACTGACTACTGACTACTGACTACTGTCTACTTTCTTTTAACTGCTTCCTGTCGATCTTGCCGCGGTCGTTCTTGGGGAGCGAGGCGACGAACTCGACCCAGCGCGGATATTTGTAGGGGGCGAGCCGCGTCTTGACGAACTCTTTGATAGAGTCGGCGAGCGCGTCGCCGGGCGGGTGGCCCTCGCGGGCGACGACGAAGGCTTTGGGCTTGACGAGGCCGGAGCCGTCGTCGTGGCCGACGACCGCCGCCTCGACGACGGCCTCGTGGCGCAGCAGGCAGTTCTCGATCTCGGCCGGCGCGACGAAGACGCCGCCGACCTTGAGCATGTCGTCGGTGCGCCCGTGATACCAGAAGTAGCCCTCCTCGTCCACGTGGAACTGGTCGCCGGTCGTGCACCAGTCGCCGGCGAACGTCGCCTTCGACTTCTCGTGCGCCTGCCAGTAGCAGAGCGCGGCCGAGTCGCCCCTGACCCGCAGCGTGCCCATCGCGCCGGGCGGGAGCGCGCGCCCTTCGGCGTCCACGACGGCCGCCTCGTAGCCCTCGACGACGCGGCCGAGGCTGCCCGGCTTCACGTCGCCGAGCCGGTTCGTGATGTAGATGTGGAACATCTCGGCCGAGCCGATGCCGTCGAGAATCTCGACGCCGAAGGTCTCGACCCAGCGGTTGTACAGCTCGACGGGCAGGGCCTCGCCGGCCGAGAGGCAGAAGCGCAGGGAGGATAAATCTCTGCCGGCGGCGCCCTCCACGTTGAGCATGGCGTTGATCATCGTCGGGACGCTGGTCAGGATCGTGGGGCGGTAGCGCCCGATGACCTCGAACATCTTCTCGGGCGTCGAGCGCTCGGAGAAGAGCGCGGTCGCGCCGCCGACGGCGAAGGGGAAGAGCAGGTTCGTCCCCGTCGCGTAGCCGAAGAAGAGTTTGGGGACGGAGACGGTCAAATCGTTTTCGTTGACGCCGAGGACGCGCTTGGCGTAGCACTCGGTGTTGTAGGGCAGGTCGTGCTGGAGGTGGACGGCCCCTTTCGGGTGGCCGGTCGAGCCGGAGGTGAAGAGCCAGATGGCGATGTCGTCGCGGTGCGTGTCGGCCGGCGTCAACTCGTCGGGCTGCGCGCCGACGACTTCATCAAACGGGCGGAAGCCGCCGACGTCGCCCCCGACCACTAAAACATTCTTCAGGTGGCGCGCGTCCTTCGCGGCCGGGGCGAAGTTCTCGGCGACCGACTCGTGGATGACGGCGACGCGGGCGCGCGTGTACTCAAGGTAATAGCGGTAGTCGTCGGCCGGGAGCAGCGGGTTGACCATCGTGATGACGCCGCCCACGCGGTTGACCGCGAACCACGTCCACACGAACTCCGGGCAGTCGGGCAGCACCAGCAGCACGCGGTCTTCCACCCCGACGCCCAGCTCGCGCAGGGCGTTCCCCGCGCGGTTCGTCCACCGCGCCGCCTCGCCGTACGTGAAACTCTCGTCGCGGTAGTAGAGGCACGTCTTGTTCTCGCGCCCTTCCTCAAGGTTGTTAAAGAGGAAGTAGTCGGCCATCCGGAAGCGTTCGGGGAATTCGATGCTCATCTCGTCTGCCGCCTGAGTCCGTCGGGGAAGGTTGACGAAGGTTAAAGCCGGCCGAGTCTCAGCGACCGGCGAAGGGGCAGCCGCCCTCGCCGTGCGTGGAGTCGAGGTGGGTGCGCGCCTCCCAGAGTTCGGGGAAGAACCGCTTGTCGAGCGTGGTCTTCAGGTAGTTGACGCCCTCGCTGCCGCCCGTGCCCTTCTTCGTCCCGAGCATCCGCTCGACCATCTTGACGTGGTGGTGTCGCCAGAGCGAGAAGTGCTCGTCGTGCGCGATGAGGGCCTCGGCCAGTTGGAACTCCTCGTAGCGCTCCTCGAAGTGAGAGATGACTTCGAGGGCGGCGCGCGTGCGGTGGCCGTAGAGGCGGCGGCGCTCGTCTTCGGGGAGCGCGGGGTCGTCGGCCGGGGCGTCGAGGCCGCGGCGCGAGAGCAGGGCGTAGAAGGCTTCGCCGAGCGTGGGCGCGTCGAAGCGGGCGCGCAGGCGCGCGGCGGCGAACTCGTCGCCCGCGAAGGCGCGCAGCACCGACTCGTCCTTGAGGCCCGAGGCGAACTCGATCTCGCGGAACTGCATGGACTGGAAGCCGGAGGCCGGGTTGAGGCGGTCGCGGAAGCCGAGGAAGTTGCTCGGCGTCATCGTCTCAAGGATGTGTATCTGCGTGACGAGCAGCCGCTCGATCTCGCCGGCGCGCGCGAGCGCGCGCGTCGCCACCGGCGCGCGATCCTGCCCCATCGCCTCGACGGCCGCGTCCAGCTCGTGCAGGATTTGCTTGAACCACAGCTCGTAAGCCTGATGGATGGTGATGAAGAGCAGCTCGTCGTGGTGCGCCGGGTCGGACAGGCACACCTGCAACTCGATCAGGTCGCGCACGCGCAGGTACTTGTTGTAGGACAAAGGCTGGGTCATGTTTAATCCCGTGCGCGCCGACACGCGGCCGCCGTTTCTTAAAGATAGTTTCGCGCGGCGCGCGGTGTTCGGCAAGGCGGGAGCGCGCGGGCCGGCGGCTCACCGCGCGCCCGTCGCGCGCACCGCGGAGCCGAGGCCGTCGGCCAGCGTGCGCCGCAGCTCGACGCCGGTCAGGTCAACCCCGGTTCGCACCAGCGTCCGGGCGACGCCCGCGCCGATGCCCGTCAGGATGCACTCGGCCCCCATCAGCCGGACGGCGGCCGCCGCGCGCGTCAGGTGGACGACGACGGCCGCGTCCAGAGAGCGCGACCCCGTCACGTCGAGGATGACGACGCGCGCCCGCCGCCCGGCGACGGCGCGCAGGAGCGCCCCCGTCATCACGTCCGCGCGCTCGCGGCTGAGGCTGCCGATGACGGGCGTGAGCAGCACGCCCTCCCAGACCGTGATGACGGGCGTCGAAAGCTCCTCGATCAACTCGTCCTTGGCGCGGTTGGCCTCCTCGGCCTCGCGCTTCGCCGCGAGAATCTCGTCCTCGAAGCGGCGGCGCTGGCGCATCGTCACGAAGACGCAGTCGTTGACGGCCGCGCCGCCGCGCTCGCGCCGCGCCGCGTTGGCGAGCACGGGCACCTCCGCGCCCCCGGCCGCGCGCAGCGAGAGGTAAATCTCCTCGGCCCGCCCGTGCAGCCTGAGCAGCGGGAAGAAGTGTGTCTGGTAGAAGATGCGCCCGCCCGGCGGGAGGATGTTCTCGAAGTGGCGGCCGGCCAGCTCGCCCTCGGCGCGCCCGAGCCAGCCGAGCAGCGTGGCGTTGACGGTCAGGATCGTGCCGTCGTCTGCGAACGCGACGAAGCCGCAGGGCGCGGTGTTCAGCAGTTCGTCCATGCTCGCCGCCCGCGGCCCCGGCCGCGGCTCAGTTAAATCCCCTCCGCCCGCAGGTACTCTTTGATGACGCGAACGGTCTCCTCCGGGTGGCTCATGTGCGGGCAGTGGCCCGTGGCCTCCAGCACGCGCAGGGTGCTCGACGGCAGATGCCGGCTCAGGTAGTCGCCGACCTCCGGGGGCGCGACGGCGTCCTCGGAGCACTGCATGATGAGCGAGGGCACGCGCACCTTCGGCAGGTCGCCGCGGTTGTCGGAGAGGAAGGTGGTCTCGGCGAACCGTCGGGCCGCGCGCGGGTCGGTCGAGCAGAAACTCTCTTCGAGTTCCCGCGCCAGCTCCGGCCGGTCGGGGTTCTTGGCCACCACCGGCGCGAGGAAGTTGGCCCAGCCGATGTAGTTCTTGTCCATCAGGTCGAGCAGCCCGGCGATGTCGGCGCGCTCGAAGCCGCCGCGGTAGCCCGGCGGGTCGTTGACGTAGCAGGGCGAGGGGCCGACGAGGACGAGCCGCGAGAAGAGCCGCGGTTCCCTGATGGACGCGAGCATGCCGACGACGCTGCTCACCGAGTGGCCGACGAAGACCACGTCTCTGAGGCGCAGCGCGCGGCACACGTCGAGCACGTCCTGCGCGTAGCCTTCGAGGGTCGAGTACTTCTCGGGGTCGAAGGCCCGGATGTCCGACTTGCCGGAGCCGACGTAGTCGAAGAGGACGACGCGGTAGTCGTCCTCGAAGGCGGGCGCGACGAAGCGCCACATGTTCTGGTCGCACCCGAAGCCGTGCGCGAACACCATCGGCCGCGCCCCCCGGCCCGACACCTTCACGTTATTCCGCTTCAGAATGTCTTCGGACACAAAAAACCTTTCAAGAGAGTAGTCAGTAGTCAGTAGTCAGTAGTCAGTAGGGAAGACCTTCGGCGGCGAACCGTCAGCGCGCCGGCGTCAGCGTTTGTAACGCGGGGCGCTACTGACTACTGACTACTGACTACTGTCTACTTCTTTAGAATGCCGCGCCGGCGGCCTCGTGTCGCGCGTAGGCGCGCGTGTCGAGGATGTCGCGCATCTCGCGGACGACGTGGTCGAGTTCCTCGTCCTTCGTGTAGAAGTGGGGGGAGATGCGGACGCCCGCGCCGGGGCGGTAATCCACGATGGTCTCGCGGCGGATGAGTTCGGCCGTGACGGCGGGCGCGTGCTCGACGGCGACGGTGATGGTGCCGCCGCGCCGGCCGGGGTCGCGCGGCGAGGTGACGCGGAAGCCGGCCCCCTCGCACAGCTCGATGAGCCGCTGCGTCTGGCGCGTGCTCTTGGCGCGGATGCGCTCGACGCCGATCTCGTTGATGATCTCGTAGCCGGACTGCGCGGCGTAGAGCGCGGGGACGGCCGGCGAGCCGTGGAGGAAGCGGGCCGCGCCGCCCGCGTAGCGGATCGGCCCCCCCTCGAAGGCGAAGGGCGAGGCGTGCGCCATCCAGCCCGTGACCTTCGGCTCCAGACGCTCGCGCAGCCGCGGCGCGACGTAGAGGTAGCCGGCGCCGGGGCCGCCGCACAGCCACTTCACGGAGCCCCCCGTCGCGAAGTCCACGTCCAACTCCGTCACGCTGAAGGGCACCGTGCCGGCCGACTGATAAGTGTCGAGCACGACGAGCGCGCCGACCTCGTGCGCCCGCTCGACGACGGCGCGCGCGTCTTGCAGGAACGCGCTCTTGAAGAGGACGTGCGAGAGCGGGACGAGCAGCGTCTCCTCATCTATGGCTTCGAGCAGGGCCGCGAGCGGGGCCGTGATGCCGTCCTCGGACTTGATCTTCCGGATGCGGAAGTGGCCGGCGCGCGCGTGCGCCTCGTAGACGTACATGACCGAGGGGAATTCCAGCTCGGAGTAGACGATCTTGTTGCGGCGCGTCTCGGGCGTGGTGTCGAAGCAGGAGAGGATGAGGGACTGGCAGACGGAGACGTTCTGGTGCATCACGACCGTACCCGGCCCGGCCCCGATGATGCGCCCGACCTCGTCGCCGACGGTCAGGGGCATCTCCCACCAGCCCTCGGCCCACGCGCGCACGCCGCGCGTCGCCCACGCCTCCGCGTACGCCTGCACGCGCTCGGACGTGCGCCGCGGCATCGCGCCGAGGCTGTGCGAGATGAGGTACACGCTCTGTTCGAGGATCGGGAACTCGCGCCGCCAATCCAGAAGCTCGTCCGCCAAAGCCGCCTCCCCCTCGCTTTCTAAGGTTATGGCTTCAGTATATGCGACCGGGACGAGGAAAGGCTACCGGCGAGTAGACAGTAGACAGTAGACAGTAGTCAGTAGTCAGTAGAAAGACAGTCTCTTGTGAATCGTTCGGGTGTCGGCGTCAGCATTCCCGGCGCGGAGCGCTACTGACTACTGACTACTGGCTACTGTCTACTCTCCACCTGCACCCTGCTGATTTCCAGTTCGGGGTCGACGGGCGGGCGGCGGAAGCGGGCCGAGGGGGCTTTGAGGTTGTAGGCGGCGATGCGGCGGTTAAGGTCGGCGACGCGGCGGCGGAAGTCGGCGACGACCCGCCGCCAGTCGGCCTCGGTCTGGGCGGCGGCGCGCGAACGCTTGAGGCTCTCCTGATGCGCGTTCCACGAGCGGAGCAGGTCGGCGCGCGCGCCCTCGACGGCCGCGTCCAACTCCTCGCGCTCGCGCGCCCACGGCGGGGCGGCGAGGTTGCTCTTAATCAGCCGGAAGGTCGAGCGCGCGACCTGCCCGACGAGCGTGTCGCACGCGTCGCCGCGCGCGGTCGCGCGGTCGGAGCCGACGCGGCCGAACGCGCTGTTGAACTTCTGTACGAAGAAATCGTCCCACTTGCTCATCAATCGAAACCTCTGAAACGCGCCGCGGCCCGGCGTTCCTGCCTGCACTCTACGACGGCCGCGCCGGGCGAGTTTGGTAAATCTTAACCCGCCGGCCGCCGGCCAAAGGTCGCCGGTCATCGGCTTTCAGTTTTCGCCTTTACTTTCGCCTTTACTGAAAACTGATGACGGGCGGCCGATTACTGATAACCGTTTGAAAGCTGCTACACTCGGGCGCAAAGCTTATGTGGCGCTTCGACAACCCCGTCCGACACGAAATCCCGCAGGCGCGCTGGCCGGCCGCAGACGAGGCCGCGGGCGCGCTCCTGTTCCGGCCCGTCCGCGTCGGCCCCCTGACGCTGGAGAACCGGACGTGGGTTCCCGCGATGGTTCCGTGGCGCGCCACCGTGGACGGCTTCGTCACGCGCGAGAACCTCGAATGGTACGGGCGCTTCGCGGCGGGGCGGCCCGGCGCGCTCGTCGTCGAGGCCACGGGCATCCGCGACGTGCCCTCGGGGCCGCTCCTGCGCATCGGCCACGACCGCTTCATCCCGGGCCTGCGCGAACTGGTCGAGACGGTGCGCCGCGACAGCCGCGGCCACACGCGCCTCTTCATCCAGATCATAGACTTCCTCGCCGTCAAGCGCCGCCCCGACCCGGCGAAATACTTCGGGCGCTTCCTCGCCGTCTCCGACAGGCACCGGCGCGCGCTCGCCGCGGCGACCGGGGACGGGAGTTGGCTTGAGCGGGGCGAGGCCGAGGCGCGCGAGTTTTTGAAGGGCGCGCCCGCGGAGGTTTTGGAAAAGGTTCTGGACGAGCGCGAGCTGGAGTCGCTGCGCTTCGGCTACCGCGAGCGCGTGACGGACACCGACCTGCCGCACGTCCGCGAACTGCCGCGCGTGCTGCCCGGCCTCTTCGCCGACGCGGCGCGGCGCGCGCGCGAGGCCGGCTTCGACGGCGTCGAGCTGCACTACGCGCACGCCTACACGATGGCCTCCTTCCTCTCGGCGCGGAACACGCGCGCCGACGGCTACGGCGGGCCGCGCGAGCGGCGCGTGCGCCTCCCGCTCGAAGTCTACCGCGCGGTGCGCGCGCGCGTCGGCGAGGATTACGTCGTCGGCGTGCGCTTCCTCGGCGACGAGGTGATCGAGGGCGGGAGCCGCGTGGGGGACGCGGCTTACTTCGGCGTCGAGTTCGCGCGCGCCGGGTTCGATTACCTCTCCGTCTCGAAGGGCGGGAAGTTCGAGGACGCGAAGCAGCCGAAGGTCGGCGACGCCGTCTACCCTTACACGGGCCGCAGCGGCTACGAGTGCATGCCGACCGTCCTCTCGGACGCGCGCGGCCCCTTCGGCCGGAGCCGCCCGCTGGCGCGCGAGATCAGGCGCGCGGTCACCGCGGCGGGCCTCTCGACGCCGGTCGTCGCCGCCGGGGGCGTCGGCACGTTCGAGCTGGCCGAGGAGGTTCTGAGGAGCGGCGACGCCGACATCGTCGGCGCGGCGCGCCAGTCCTTAGCCGACCCCGACTGGTTCCTCAAAACCCGTCTGGGCCGCGGCGCTGAAGTCCGCCGCTGCACCTTCACCAACTACTGCGAGGCGCTCGACCAAGCCCACAAGCAGGTCACCTGCAAGCTCTGGGATCGCCTCTCGCTCGACGAGCCGGGCGTCCCGCTGAGCAGCGACGGCAAGCGCCGACTCCTCCCGCCGCCGTGGAAACCAGAGCCGTGAACCGTAAGCCGTGAATCGAAGATGTCAGTCGTCAGTTCTGCCTTAACTGACGACCGACGACTGTCTTTTCGGTTCACGGCTTTTTCATCTCTCGCCGCGGGCGGCCTTGAGGGCTTTGATGAAGCCGTTGACGGCGTCGTCGAGGCGGGCGTCGTGGCCTCTGGACTCCCAGACGAGGCGGGGCGGCTGGCCGGGCGCGGGCGGGCGGGCGACGACGAAGAGCTTGCCGAAGATGTAGGGCTCGTTGGGGATGAAGGAGCCGCGCACGCGCAGCACGTTGAAGATGATGACGAAGTCGGCCTCGGCCGCGCTCGGCACGGCCGTCATGCTGCGGTACTTGCGGATGTACTTGTTGAGCTGGCGGGCGACGGCGCGGTGGCCGCCCGCGTGCGGCCGCGTCGGCTCGCCGGCCGCGGCGCGCTCGTAATGCTCGACGGCGACGCGCGCCGGGTCGCGCGCGTCCACCGTCCGCGTGCGGGT
>DATMVI010000563.1:0-6351 GCA_035563275.1 Pyrinomonadaceae bacterium | reverse complement strand
CGTGCCCCCGCCGCGAAGCCGCGGCCGCGAAGGGCCGCGCACAGGGGAGCGAAACAGATGCGTACAAACAGAAGGTGGGCGCTGGGGGCGGCGTGCGCGTTGGCGCTGGCGGCCGCGGGCGCGTGCGTCAGCCCTGAGCAGCAGAACGCGGGCGCGGGCGGCGCGGCCGGCGGCGGCTACCAGCGCAAGACGGTGGCGGCGGGCCAGCCCGTCCGCATCGGCTTCTCGATGGACACGCTCAAGGAGGAGCGCTGGCAGCGCGACGAGCAGCTCGTGCGGGCGCGCGCGGCCGAGGTCGGCGCGCAGCTCGAAGTGGCGGTCGCCAACGGCGACGACGCGCGCCAGATCAGTCAGGCCGACGACATGCTGACGAAGGGCGTCAACGTCCTCATCGTCGCCCCGCACAACGGCGACGTGGCCGCCACCATCGTCGAGCGCGCGCACCGGCAGGGCGTGCCCGTCATCAGCTACGACCGGCTCATCAAGAACTCCGAGCCCGACCTCTACGTCTCGCATCAGGTCGAGAAGATGGGCGAGATGCAGGCCCGCTACGCCCTAGAGCGCGAGCCGAAGGGCAACTACGTGCTCATCGGCGGCTCGCAGACCGACAACAACGCGCTGCTGCTCCGCAAGGGCCAGATGAACGTGCTCAAGCCGGCCGTCGACCGCGGCGACGTGAAGATCGTCTCCGACCAGTTCGCGCGCGAGTGGCTGGCGAGCGAGGCGCTGCGCATCACGGAGGACGCCATCACGCGCACGGGCGGCGACATCAAGGCCATCATCGCCTCGAACGACGGCACGGCCGGCGGGGCCATCTCGGCGCTGGAGTCGGCCAAGCTCGTCGGCAAGGTGCTCGTCACGGGTCAGGACGCGCAGCTCGACGCCGTGCAGCGCATCGCCGCGGGCCGCCAGTCCATGACCATCTACAAGGCGATCAAGCCGCTCGCCGACAGCGCGGTGGACTCGGCCGTCAAGCTCGCCCGCGGCGAGTCGCTCAACGCGCCCGACCGCGTCAACAACGGCCGCATCGACGTGCCCTCGATCCTCCACGAGCCCATCGCCGTGGACAAGAACAACCTCGCCTCGACCATCGTCAGGGACGGCTACCACAAGCTCGAAGACGTTTACAAAGACGTGCCGCGCGACCAGTGGCCGCAGGCTCAGGCTCAAAGCTCCAAGTTCAAAGTTGAGAGTTTAATTCTCGCCCTGAGCCTCGGGCTGCTGGGCCTCGCCCTCAAACTCTGAGCTTCGGGCTTCGGACGCGGGACTTTGAACCATGCCTCTCCTTGAGATGCGTGACATCACGAAGAGCTTCCCCGGCGTGCGCGCGCTCGACGGCGTGAGCTTCGACCTGCGCGCCGGGGAGTTGCACGCGCTCGTCGGCGAGAACGGCGCGGGCAAGTCCACGCTGATGAAAATCCTCGGCGGCGTCTACCCGCACGGAACCTACGGCGGCGAGATCGCCATCGACGGCGAGGCGCGCCGCTTCGCCGGGGTGCGCGAGGCCGAGCAGGCCGGCGTCGCCGTCATCTATCAGGAGCTCTCGCTCATCAAGGAGCTCTCCATCGGCGAGAACATCTTCCTCGGCCGCGAGCCGCGCCGCTTCGGCGTCATCCGCTGGGAGGAGCTCTACAGCCGCGCGCAGAAGCTTCTCGAAGAGCTGCACCTGCCGCTCGACCCGCGCACGCCCGTCGGCCGCCTCGGCATCGGCCAGCAGCAGCTCGTCGAAATCGCCAAAGCGCTCTCGCAGGAGGCGCGCATCCTCGTCCTCGACGAGCCGACGGCCGCGCTCACCGACGCCGAGGTCGAGACCCTCTTCCGCATCATCCGGGGGCTCAAGGGGCGCGGCGTCGGCATGATCTACATCTCGCACAAGCTCGACGAGGTGTTCCGCGTCTCCGAGCGCATCACGGTGCTGCGCGACGGGCGCACCGTGGGCACCGACCAGACCTCGGCGCTCGACGAGCCGCGCGTCATCGCCCGCATGGTCGGCCGCGAGGTCGGGGAGATCTTCCCCGAGGCGGCCCACGAGCGCGGCGGCGTGATCTTCGAGGTGCGCGGCATGGCGGTCGAAGACCCGAACGTGCGCGGCAAGCTGCTCGTCGATAACGTCAGCTTCGCGGTGCGGCGCGGCGAGGTGTTGGGCGTCGCGGGCCTGATGGGCGCGGGCCACAGCGACCTCCTGATGGGCGTCTTCGGCGCGCACGCGGGCCGGACGACGGGCGAGGTCTACGTGGACGGCCGGCGCGTGAACATCCGGCGGCCGTCGGACGCCATCCGCGTCGGCCTCGGCTTCGTCACCGAAGACCGCAAGCGCTTCGGCCTCGTCCTCGAACAGACCATCCTCAACAACATGACGCTGGCGGGCCTGAGCCGCCTGTCGGGGCGCTTCGTGACGGACGTGGACGCCGAGGCCGCGGCCGGCGCGCGCGCGATGAAGGACTTGAGGGTCAAGGCCAACTCGGTCTTCACCGTCGCCGGGACGCTCTCGGGCGGCAACCAGCAGAAGGTGGTGCTCGCCAAGTGGCTTCTGACGAACCCGCGCGTGCTCTTCCTCGACGAGCCGACGCGCGGCATCGACGTGGGGGCGAAGCAGGAGATTTACGGCCACATCAACCGGCTCGCGCAGGAGGGCCTCGCCATCGTCCTCGTCTCGTCGGAGCTGCCCGAGGTGCTCGGCCTCTCCGACCGCGTGCTCGTCCTCCACGAGGGGCGCGTCACCGGCGAGTTCAAACGCGCCGAAGCCACCCCCGAGGCCGTCATGGCCTGCGCCACCGGCCACCGGAAGCGGGCGCCGGGCGCCGGGTGACGGGTTCCGGGTAAAAACTTTCCGGCCGCCCGCCGCCCTTTCCGGAGATTGAATATGAGCCGTTCCGCAAACGAGCCGGCCGCCGACCGGCCGCCCGCGAACGTCGACGTGGCACCGCCCGACGCGGCCGCCGCGGCCGGCGCGGGTCAGGCGAGCCTCGGCGGCTTCCGCATCCCGACCGACACGCTGCGCGCCTACACGATGGTCTTCGCGCTCGTCGCCATCTGGGTCTTCTTCCAGTGGCAGACCGTCAGCGAGATGTTCCCGTGGGGCCTCTTCCTCCACCCGGTCAACTTCACGAACCTTCTGAAGCAGATGGCCGTGACGGGCGTGCTGGCCGTCGGGATGCTGATGGTCATCGTGGCCGGGCAGATAGACCTCTCGGTCGGGTCGGTGGTCGGCTTGGCCGGCGGGGTGGCGGCGATGACGCAGGATCAGGGACTCGCCGTCTCGCTGGCCGCGGCCGTCGTGATCGGCGTCGCCATCGGGGCCTTTCAGGGCGGGCTCATCGCCTACGCGAACATCCCGGCCTTCATCGTCACGCTCGGCGGGCTGCTGGCGTGGCGCGGCGTCATCCTCTGGGTCACGCGCGGCGAGACGAAGCCGGTCTACCTGCCGGCCTTCAGGGCGCTCGGCGTCGACCTCGTCGCGCCCGCGGCCGGCTACGCGCTGGCGGCGCTGGCGGTCGCGGCCGTCGCGTGGCTGACGCTCAGGCGCAACCGCGCGCGCCGGCGCCACGGGCTCTCCGTCCCCGGCCTCGGCGCGACCGCGGCGCGCGTGGCGATCCCGGCCGCGCTCGTCGTCGTCTTCGTCTACATGATGAACACGCGGGGCGGCGTGCCGCTGCCAGTCATCGTGCTCCTCGGCGTCGCCATCCTCGGCGCGTTCCTGACGCAGAACACGACCTTCGGCCGCTACCTCTACGCCATCGGCGGCAACCCGGACGCGGCGCGCCTCTCGGGCATCTCGCTGCGCAAGCACATCCTCGCGGCCTACTGCCTGCTCGGCGCGCTCGTCGGCGTGGCGTCGCTGCTGCACACGGCGCGCGTCGGCGCGGCCACGCCCGACGCGGGCAGCCTGATGGAGCTCGACGCCATCGCCGCCTGCGTCATCGGCGGGACTTCGCTGATGGGCGGGCGCGGGACGGTCTTCGGCGCGATGCTCGGCGCGCTCATCATGGCGAGCCTCGATAACGGCATGTCGCTCCTCGGCGTCCAGAACGCGACGCAGTACGTCGTCAAGGGCGCGGTGCTCGTCGCCGCCGTCGGCTTCGACATGCTCGGGCGGAGGAAGGGTTAGTTTCGGGTGGCGGGTGACGAGTTCTGAAGCCTTTGCGAACGACCCCGGCCGCGCGCCGGCCATCAACGCGGGGGGCACGGGGAGGAAGGTTTTCTCTGTGCCATCCGCGTGTCCTCCGCGAACCCTGTGTTGAATCCTGCCGCGCCCGACATCCGACTCCGAACATGAGAAGACGAACCGCCACCGCGCTCATTCTCGCCCTCACGCTGCTCGCGGCGGTGGCCGCGCCGCGCGCGCAGGAGACGCCGCCCGGCAACAACCTCGCGCCCGGCGCGCCCGGCCGCGACGCGCGGTGGCCGAGCGCGGGCAAGGAGGCGGTCGGAACCTCGAACACGCCTGAGTCGAAAGTCTGGTTCACGCTGCGCGGCGGCGTCATGGACGAGGTCTACTACCCGACCGTGGACGTGGCCAACTCGCAGACGCTGCAACTCGTCCTCGTCAGCCGCGACGGCCGCCGCGTCGAGACCGAAGAGGCCGACACCGTCCACCGCATCGAAGCGGCAGACCCGCAGTCGCTCACCTTCCGGCAGGTCAACACGGCCGAGAGCGGGGCCTACACCGTCACGAAGACTTACGTCGCCGACCCCGAGCGGCACACGGTGCTCATCGACGTGCGGGTCTCGGCGAAGCCGGGCGGCCCGTGCCCGTGCCGCGCGTTCGTCTACTACGACCCTTCGCTCGCCAACAGCGGGATGCACGACTCGGCGTGGACGGAGGGCGACGCGCTCGTCGCCTCCGACGCGGACAAGGCTTCGGCGCTCGTCGCGGACTCCGGCGCGGGGCTCGGCTTCTACGAGACGACGAACGGCTACTCGGGCTCGGCCAGCGACCCGCTCGCGCAGTTGCGCGCGCACGGCCGCATCGCCGAAGCCTACCCGCGCGCCGCCGACGGCAACGTCGTGCAGGGCGGCTTCGTGCGCAGGCCGGCGGGCGCGCGCGGGGCCGACGAACAGTTCACGCTCGCGCTCGGCTTCGGCAGAGAGCCGGCCGAGGCCCTGCGCCACGCCCGCGCCTCGCTGGCGAAAGGTTTCGCGCGGGCGCGCCGCGAGTACGCCGGCGGGTGGCGCGAGTACGTCCGCACGCTGCGGCGCGTCGGGGCGAAGTACCAGCCGCAGTTCGAGACGGCCGCGATGGTCCTGAAGGCGCACGAGGACAAGACCTACCGCGGCGCGATGATCGCCTCTCTGAGCGTGCCGTGGGGCGGCGGCGCCAGCGCCAACGAGCCGGTGGTCGGCGGCTACCACCTCGTCTGGTCGCGCGACCTTTATCAGGTCGCCACGGCCTTCCACGCGCTCGGCGACAAGGCTTCGGCCGACCGCGCGCTCGACTACCTGTTCCGCGTCCAGCAGAAGCCGGACGGCAGCTTCCCGCAGAACTCTTGGCTCGACGGCCGCCCCTTCTGGGGCTCGCTCCAGATGGACGAGGTGGCCTACCCGCTCGTCCTCGCCCGGCAGCTCGGCCGCACCGACAACGAGACTTACGTCAGGCACGTCCGGCCCGCGGCCGACTTCATCGCGCGCCGCGGCCCCTACACGCCGCAGGAGCGCTGGGAGGAGGAGTCGGGCTACTCGCCCTCGACCATCGCCGCCGAGATCGCCGGCCTCGTCTCGGCCGCCGAGGCCGCCCGCCGCAACAACGACGAGGCCGGCGCGGCCGTCTACCTCGCGGCCGCCGACGACTGGGCGCGCAACGTCGAGGCGTGGACGGCGACGACGACCGGCCCGCACGGCGACAAAAATTACTACCTCCGCATCACCGAGAACGACGACCCGAACGACGGCGAGCCGCGCGAGCTGAACAACGGCGCGGGCACTTTCGACGAGCGCTCGGTGGTCGACGCCGGCTTCCTCGAACTCGTCCGCCTCGGCATCAGGCCGGCGGCCGACCCGCTCGTCGCCAAGTCGCTCGCCGTCATCGACCGGACTATTAAAGTCGAGACGCCGAACGGCCCCGGCTTCTACCGCTACAACCACGACGGCTACGGCGAGATGGACGACGGGCGGCCGTGGAACTGGGACGGCAAGTACACGGGCCGGGGCCGCCTGTGGGCCCTGCTCTCGGGCGAGCGCGGGCAGTACGAGCTGGCGCGGGGCGAGCGCGACGCGGCGGCCCGCAGGCTCGACCACCTGCTCGGCTTCGCCAACGAGGGGCGCATGATCCCGGAGCAGGTGTGGGACGCGCGGCAAAGCCCGCGCGCGGATTTGCGCTTCGGCGAGGGGACGGGCTCGGCCACGCCGCTCGCG
>DATMVI010000562.1:0-2758 GCA_035563275.1 Pyrinomonadaceae bacterium | reverse complement strand
TGACAAGTTAAAATCCAATTTTGCGAACTCGTCCCGCGGGCGGCTCTGAAGTATCCTCCGAGGTGCGGTCGCCCGTCTCCCGTCACCCGTCAACGTCTGTCGTTCCCCGGATGTCCGCCGAGCGCTGGCAACAGGTCGAAGAGATTTTCAGCGAGGCCGTTGACCTGCCCGCCGGGGCGGAGCGCGCCCGCCTGCTCGCCGACCGCTGCGGCGCAGACGCCGAGCTGCGCGCCGAGGTCGAGCGCCTCATCGCGGCCGACGAGGCGGCCGGCGGCTTCATCAACGAGCCGGCCTTCGACGTGCGGCAGGTGACCAGCATCGAGCGGCAGGCGGCCGCGGCCGCCGCCACCGAGGTGGACGCGCCGATGACCGGCCGCCGCATCGGCTCCTACAAGGTGGTGCGCGAGATCGGCCGCGGCGGGATGGGGTCGGTCTACCTCGCGGTGCGCGCCGACGACGAGTTCCACAAGCGCGTCGCCATCAAGCTGGTCAAGCGCGGCATGGACACCGACTTCGTCCTCAAGCGCTTCCGCAACGAGCGGCAAATCCTCGCCACGCTCGACCACCCCAACATCGCGCACCTGCTCGACGGCGGCACGACCGAGGACGGGCTCCCGTACTTCGTCATGGAGTACATTCAGGGCCTGCCCGTCGACCGCTACTGCGACAACGCGCG
The DNA here is from genome assembly GCA_035563275.1 of Pyrinomonadaceae bacterium. Lineage (GTDB taxonomy): Bacteria > Acidobacteriota > Blastocatellia > Pyrinomonadales > Pyrinomonadaceae > QHXN01. Next base: position 2,082 of record DATMVI010000562.1, on the reverse strand, counting down.
GCTCTCTCTGGCCGAGCGGCTCAAGCTCTTCCGGCTGGTGGCGGGCGCGGTCGCCTACGCGCACCAGAACCTCATCATCCACCGCGACATCAAGCCGTCGAACATCCTCGTCACCGCCGACGGCACGCCGAAGCTGCTCGACTTCGGCATCGCCAAAATCCTCAACCCCGACATCGCCGTCGACACCATCGACCCGACGCTGACGGCGATGCGGATGATGACGCCGAAGTACGCCTCGCCCGAGCAGCTGCGCGGCGGCGCGGCGACGAACCTGAGCGACGTGTACTCGCTCGGCGTCCTGCTCTACGAGCTGCTCACGGGCCGCCACCCCTACCGCCTGCGCGGCCTCGCGCCGCACGAGGTGGCGCGCGTCATCTGCGAGGAAGACCCGGAGCGCCCTTCGGCGGCGGTCGGCCGCGCCGAGGAGCCGGAGGCGGGCGACGACGATCAGGCCCCGCCGCTCACGCCCGACCTCGTCGCGCGCCGCCGCGCCGCGACGCCCGAGGCGCTGCGGCGCGACCTCGCGCGCGGCCTCGACCAGATCGTGATGAAGGCCATGCGCAAGGAGCCGCTCCTGCGCTACCAGTCGGTGGACGAATTTTCCGAGGACGTGCGCCGCTACCTCGACGGCTCGCCCGTCACCGCGCCGGCCTACTTCCCGTCGGTGCGCAAAACCGCCGACCCCGTCGGCGGCGAGGCCCCGACCGCGCAGAAGTCCATCGCCGTCCTCCCCTTCAAGCTCCTGCAGGCGGCCGAGGGCGACGACACGGGCGAGTTCCTCGGCGTGGGCCTCGCCGACGCGCTCATCACGCGGCTGTCGAACACGCGCGCCTTCGTCGTGCGCCCGACGAGCGCCGTGATGAAGTTCGCGCGCGAGGTCGACCCGGTCTCGGCCGGCCGCCAGCTCGCCGTCGATTACGTCCTCGACGGCCACATCTTTCAGGCCGGCGACCGCGTCCGCGTCTCGGTGCAGCTCATCGGCACGCGCCAGAGCGCGCCGCTCTGGGCCGCGCGCTTCGACGAGTCGCACTCGGACATCCTCGCCCTCCACGACTCGCTCTCCGAGCAGGTGGCGAAGGCGCTCGTCCCGCAGCTCACGGGCGAGGAGCGCCAGCCGACGCGGCGCGGCACGAACAGCGCCGAGGCTTACGAGGCCTACCTGCGCGGCCGCCTCCACTGGAACTCGATGGCCGAGGACGGCTTCGCCAAAGCCATCCTCTTCTTCAACGAGGCGGCGGCGCTCGACCCGGCCTACGCCGCGCCACACGCCGGCATCGCCGACTACTACAACTGGCTCGGCGTCCTCGGCGTGCTGCCCTCGGACGAATGCTACGGCGCGGCCAAAGAGGCGGCGACGCGGGCCGCCGCGCTCGACCCGTCGCTGCCCGAGGCTTACGCCGCGCTCGGCTTCGCCTGCCACGCCCAGTGGGACTGGGACGGGAGCGAGCGCCACCTGCGCCGCGCCATCGAGCTGAACCCGAACTACGCGCCCGCGCACCAGTGGTACAGCTTCCACCTCGCCTCGCTCGGCCGCTCGGACGAGGCCGGGCGCGAGGCCCGCCGCGCGCAGGAGCTCGACCCCAACGCCGAGACGTTCCACCAGTCCTTCGCCTTCGTCCTCTACCAGTCGCGCCGCTTCGAGGAGTCGCTGGCCGAGAACCGCCTCGTCTACCAGCACGAGCCGGACTACCCCTTGTCGCTCTGGACGGAGAGCCGCGCGCTCGCGGCGCTCGGGCGCTTCGCCGAGGCGGTCGAGCCGGCCCGCCGGGCGGCCGAGCGCGCCGGCGACAGCCCGCTCTACCTCGCCGGGCTGGCCTACGCCTGCGCTCTGGCGGGCGAGACGCGCGAGGCGCGCGAGCTTCTGGCCCGCCTCGGCCAGATGTCGAAGACGCGCCACGTCTCGCACTACCACGTGGCGCTCGTCCACCTCGCCCTCGGCGAGCGCGACGAGGCTTTCGCCCGCCTCGAAGACGCCTACGAGCAGCGCGACGTGTGGCTCGTCTGGATTCGCACCGAGGCGACGCTCGACGCGCTGCGGCCCGAGGCGCGCTTCGAGTCGCTTCTGCGCCGCGTCTGCGGGGC
>DATMVI010000561.1:0-3666 GCA_035563275.1 Pyrinomonadaceae bacterium | reverse complement strand
GGGGCGCAGCCACGTGCTGGCGGTGACGGCCGGGGTGGCCGGGGGGCGGATGGTGATGACGTGGGGCTACAGCCGGGGGCTGCACCGAGGCGAGACGGTGGGGCTGGCGGCCGGGTGGATGGCCGAGGAGTTGCGGTCGCTCGTCGCCGGGTGCCGGGGCGAAGGTGCGGGCGGGCCCGCCCCGTCGGACTTCCCGGCGGCGGGGTTGACCCAGCGCGAGCTTGACGACTTCCTCACGAGTCTCGCCTGAACGCGTGCGCGGTGACCGGCCACGCGTTAACTGATCCCATACAAAAGAACAGTCATAAACATTCGGGTGCGGTCGGGCGGGAGTGGCGGCGTCCGACGGGGCGAGCGGCCACGTCGGCGTGTGACCATGCGCAGGCGGTCGGGCTTGTCACGGAAGGTTAATAGATGAAGGCTGCGAACGTCGAAGACATCTACCCGCTCTCGCCCATGCAGCACGGCATCCTCTTTGAGGAGCTGTCCGCGCCCGGCTCCACGAGCTACAACGTCCAAGTGATGTTCGTCCTCTCCGGGGAGTTCGATGCCGACGCACTGGGGCGCACATGGGAGTTGACCGTCGAGCGCCATCCGCTGTTGCGAACCTCCTTTCACTGGAAGGAGGCCGGCAAGGCTCTACAGGTCGTGCGGCGACGTGTGCCGCTCCCGCTGGCGCGAATGGACTGGAGCGGACTGTCGGAGGCGGAGCAGGAAGCGCGCCTGCGAGAGTTCATCGAGGAGGACAGGCAGCGCGCGTTCGATCTGGCGAGCGCCCCCTTGATGCGGCTGGCGCTGATCGAGCTGGGCGGCGACCGGCATCGGCTTGTCTGGACTCATCATCATCTTTTGCTCGACGGGTGGTCGCTCTCGGCGCTGCTCGCCGAGGTCTTCTCCTCCTACGAGGCGCTGGCCGGCGGGCGTCGCCCCGCCCCGCCCCCACCGCCGCGCCCCTTCCGCGACTACGTCGCGTGGTTGCAGCGACAGGACATGGCGCGGGCCGAAAGCTTCTGGCGCGAATACCTGCGCGGCTTCACCGCCCCCACCCCGCTGCCGCTGGCCCGCCAGCCCGCGGCGTCCCGCGGGCCTGCCCCCGCCCGCGGCCACGCCGAGCACAAGGCGGTGCTGACGGGCGAGGCCACCGAGGCGCTGTGGAGGCTGGCGCGTACGCACCGGATAACGCTCAACACCGTGGTGCAGGGGGCGTGGGCCGTGCTGCTGTCGCGCTACGCCGGGTCTGGCGAGGTCGTCTTCGGGGCGACCGTCTCGGGGCGGCCCGCGGAGTTGGAGGGTGTGGAGCGGATGCTGGGGCTCTTCATCAACACGCTGCCGGTGCGGGCCGACGCCGGGGCCGAGGCGACAGTCGGCGAGTGGCTGCGGGGGTTGCAGGAGCTGGGGGCGGAGGCGCGCCAGTACGAGTACGCGCCGCTGTCAGAGGTGCGGCGGTGGGGGGAGGTCGGCGGCGGCCTCCCGCTCTTCGATTCGGTTCTCTCGTTCATGAATTACCCCGTGGGCAAGGCGCTCGGCGAGCACGCACGCCTTCGGGTCGAGAAGGTGGAAAGTTTCCAGCGGACGAACTTCGGGCTCTCCGTGGTCGTCGCGCCGGGGCGCCAACTCGGGCTGCACATCGGCTACGACACGAACAGCTTCGAGGCGGCGGCGGTCGCGCGCGTGGCCGGCCAACTCAAGGGACTTCTGGAATCTATCGCGGCCGACCCCGAGCAGCGGCTCTCAGACCTGTCGCTCCTGACGGACGACGAGCGCCGGCAGTTGATCTTCGGTTGGAACGACACGGCGCGGCCGTTCCCGCGCGAGGCGTGCCTGCACGAGTTGTTCGAGCGGCAGGCCGCGCTCACGCCCGCGGCCGAGGCCGTCGTTTCGGGCGGCGAGCGTTTGACCTACGCGGAACTGGACTCGCGCGCCAACCGCCTCGCCAACCACCTGCGGGCCGCGGGCGTCGGCCCCGAGACGCGCGTCGCCATCCTCTTGGAGCGCTCGTCCCGACTGCTCGTCTCGATCCTCGGCGTGCTCAAGGCCGGCGGCTGCTACGTCCCGCTCGACCCGCAGTACCCGCGCGAGCGCATTGCCTACACGCTGGAGGACAGCGCGGCGGCGTTAATTCTCACGCAGGCGCGGCTGGCGGGGCGGCTGCCCGAGGCGGCGGCCCGCGTGCTGAAGGTTGACGCCGAGTGGGAGCGGATCGCGCGCGCGAGCGGCGCGAAGCCCGCGGGCGGGGCCTGTTCGCAGAACCTCGCCTACGTCATCTACACCTCGGGCTCGACGGGCGCGCCGAAGGGCGTGATGGTCGCGCACCGCGAGCTGGTCAACTACCTCGTCTGGTGCCGCGAAGTGTTCGAGGTGGGCGAGGGCCACGGCTCGCCCATCCACGCGCCCGTCGCGTTCGACGGGACGAAGACCAGCCTCTTCTTCCCGCTGACGGTTGGGCAGAGCTTGGTGATGCTCGCCGACGAGTCGGGCGTCGAAGGGCTGGTCGAATCCTTCAGGAGCGGCGACCGTTACAGCCTCGTCAAGATCACGCCGGCCCACCTCGACCTGCTCAGCCATGAGTTGTCCGGCGCGGGGCTGGAGGGGCGCGCCAAGACCTTGATCGTCGGCGGCGAGGCGCTCCGGGGCGAGCACCTCAGGCACTGGATCAGGCACGCGCCGGGGACGCGGCTGATTCAGGAGTACGGCCCGACGGAGACGACCGTGTCGAGCTGCTGGTACGAGATTCCGCGCGACGAGGCTCTCTCCGGCGCGGTGCCCATCGGGAGGCCGATCTCCAACACGCAGGTCTTCATCCTCGACGCGGCGGGCAACCCCGCCCCGGTCGGCGCGACCGGTGAAGTCTATATCGGCGGCGACGGGCTGGCGCGCGGCTACCTGAACCGGCCCGCGTTGACGGCCGAGCGATTCGTCCCCGACCCGTTCGGCACCGCGCCGGGCGCGCGCCTCTACAAGACGGGCGACTTGGCGAAGTTCCTCCCCGACGGCAACGTCGAGTTCGTCGGGCGCGCCGACAGTCAGGTGAAGCTCAGAGGCTTCCGCGTCGAGCTGGGCGAGATCGAGGCCGTCCTCTGCCAGCACCCTTCGGTGGCCGAGGCGGCGGTCGTCGTTCGGCCGGACGAGGGCGGGCGCGAGTCTCTGGTCGCGTACGTCGCCGGCGGGCAACAAGCCCCGCCGGCCGCCGCGCTGCGCGAACACCTGAAGGCGAAGCTGCCCGACCACATGATCCCTTCGGCCTTCATGGCGCTCGACCGCCTGCCCCTGACGCCCAACGGGAAGGTTGATCGCAAGGCCCTGCCGGCGCCCGCCGGGGCCGGCCGTGGGGCGGGCCGCGACTACGCCGCGCCGCGCACGCCCGAAGAGGAGATCATCGCCGCCGTCTGGCAGCAGGTCTTAGGCGTGGGGCGCGTCGGCGCCACGGACAATTTTCTGGAGCTCGGCGGCCACTCGCTGCTGGCGACGCAGGTCATGTCAAGGGTGCGGCGGGCGCTGGGCGTGGCGCTGCCGCTGCGCGCGCTGTTCGAGGCGCCGACGGTGGCGGAGCTGGCGGAGCGCGTGGAGGCGCTTCGCCGCGCCGACGCGCCCGCGCTTCCCGCGATCGTCCCGGTGGAGCGCACGGACGCGCTGCCGCTGAGCTTTGCGCAGGAGCGGCTCTGGTTC
>DATMVI010000560.1:0-6298 GCA_035563275.1 Pyrinomonadaceae bacterium | reverse complement strand
AAGAGCTTCGAGTTCGTCGTCAACGGCGTCCCCGTCTTCGCCAAAGGCGGCAACTGGATTCCGGCCGACAGCTTCCCCACGCGCGTCACGCGCGAGAAGTATCGTCAACTGCTGACGTCGGCGCGCGACGCCAACATGAACATGCTCCGCGTCTGGGGCGGCGGCATCTACGAGCCCGCGGACTTCTACGAGCTGTGCGACGAGCTCGGCCTGCTCGTCTGGCAGGACTTCATGTTCGCGTGCGCCATGTACCCCGGCGACGAGAAGTTCCTGGAGAGCGTGCGCGAGGAGGCGGCCGACAACGTCAGGCGCCTGCGCAACCACCCGTCCATCGCGCTCTGGTGCGGCAACAACGAGGTCGAGACCGCCTGGCAGCACTGGGGCTGGAAGCAGAACCTCCCCGCGAAGCTCTGGGACGACTACCGGAAACTCTTCCACGGCGTGCTGCCGGAGGTGGTCGCCGAGCACGACCCGGCGCGCGCCTACTGGCCCAGCTCGCCCAGCTCGAACCTCGAAGAAGACCCCGACTCGCAGCGCGCGGGCGACGTACACTACTGGGAGGTCTGGCACGCCTCGAAGCCCTTCGGCGAGTACGAGCGGCAGTTCCCGCGCTTCATGAGCGAGTACGGCTTCCAGTCGTTCCCCTCCATCGAGACGGTGAACGCCTACACCGTCCCGTCAGACCACGACATCCAGTCGCCCGTCATGCTCGCGCACCAGCGCCACCCGCGCGGCAACCAGCTCATCCGCGAGTACATGCTGCGCGAGTACCCCGAGCCGAAGGACTTCGAGTCGTTCCTCTACGTCAGCCAGATACTTCAGGCCGAGGGCATCCGCACGGGCGCGGAGCACTTCCGGCGCTCCATGCCGCGCAACATGGGTTCGCTCTACTGGCAGGTCAACGACTGCTGGCCCGTCGCCTCGTGGTCGGGGATGGACTACTTCGGCCGCTGGAAGGCGCTGCACCACTACGCCGCGCGCTTCTACAAAGACCTCCTCGTGAGCCCGCGCGAGGAGGACGGCCGCATCGAGTTCCACGTCGTCTCCGACCGCACGGCGGCGACGGCCGCGGCGCTCAGCGTCTCCGTGCTGGACTTCGACGGGCGGAGGCTTTACGAGAGGCGGCTGCCCGTCGAGGTCAAGCCGCTGGCGAGCGCCGTCTACCTGAGCGTCCCGAAAAAGGAGTTGCTCGCCGGGGCCGACCCGCGCGCGGTCTTCATCCACTGCGAGCTGACCTCCGGCGCGCGGACGCTCGCCGACAACCGCCTCTTCTTCGAGCCGTACAAGAACCTGCGGCTGCCGCGCCCGCGAATCTCGGCGCGCGTCGCGGGCGGCGGCCGCGCCCTCGCCGTCACGGTCGAGTCCGACAAACTCGCGCGCGGCGTCCGCCTCTCGGCGGGCGGGCTCGAAGGGGCTTTCGGCGACAACTTCTTCGACCTGCTGCCGGGGCGCGCCGTCACCGTCGAGTTCCGCCCGCGCGGCCCCGTCTCGGCCGCCGAGCTGCGCCGCCGGCTGAAGGTGCGCTCGCTGGCCGACGCGTTTTAAGAACCGGCCGGCGGCGCCCGGCGGCCCCGGCCCCATCCCCAGAGGTTGACGATGAAAAGGACGGTGGCGCTCCTCGCCGTCGCGCTCGCCTGCCCGGCCGCGGTCGCGCGGCGGCAGGCGGCCGCGCCCGACTACAAGAACCCGCGGCTCGCCGTCGAGCGGCGCGTGGCCGACCTGCTCTCGCGCATGACGCTCGAAGAGAAGGTGGCGCAGCTCGTCTGCCTCTGGGCCGCGCGGCCGCAGGCGCGCCCGCAGACCGACTTCTCGGTCGACCGCGGCGACTTCTCGCCCGAGCGGGCGCGCGAGGTGATGCCGCACGGCGTCGGGCAGATCGCGCGCCAGCGCGAGCGCAAAGGGCCGCGCGAGGGCGCGCTCTTCGCCAACGCCGTACAGAAGTGGCTCGTCGAGCGGACGCGCCTCGGCATCCCCGCCCTCTTCCACGACGAGGCGCTGCACGGCCTGATGGCGCAGGGCGGCACGCACTTCCCGCAGCCGCTCGCGCTCGCCAGCACGTGGGACACCGACCTCGTCACGCGCGTCTTCACGGCCGCCGCCCTAGAGACGCGCGCCCGCGGCAGCCATCAGGTGCTCGGCCCCAACCTTGACCTCGGCCGCGACCCGCGCTGGGGCCGCACCGACGAGACCTACGGCGAAGACCCCTACCTCGTCTCGCGCATGGGCGTGGCCGTCATCAAAGCCCTGCAAGGCGAGGGGCCGAACGTCGACGGCGAGCACGTCATGGCGACGGCCAAGCACTACGCCGCGCACGGCCAGCCCGAGGGCGGCACCAACATCGCGCCGGCCAACTACTCCGAGCGCGTCATCCGCGAAGTCTTCCTGCCGAGCTTCGAGGCGGCCGTCAAAGAGGCCGGCGTCCACAGCGTGATGGCCTCCTACAACGAGATCGACGGCGTGCCGTCGCACGCGAGCGGGTGGCTTTTAGGGCGCGTGCTCCGCGAGGAGTGGGGCTTCCGCGGCCACGTCGTCTCCGACTACTACGGCATCCCGCAGTTGGAGAGCCTGCACCACGTCGCGGTCGACAAGCCCGAGGCGGCCCGCATCGCTTTGGAGGCGGGCGTGGACGTGGAGCTGCCCGACCCCGACAGCTTCCCCTCGCTCGTCGCGCTCGTCCGCGAGGGCAAAGTCTCCGAGGCCGTGTTAGACCGGGCCGTGGCGCGCCACCTCCGCGCCAAGTTCCTGCTCGGCCTCTTCGAGAACCCTTACGTTGACCCGGAGCGCGCCGCGCGCGTCACCAACTCGCAGGCCCACCGCGAGCTGGCGGCCGAGGCGGCGCGCCGCTCCATCACGCTGCTGAAGAACGAAGGGAGCCTCCTGCCGCTCGACCGCAATCGGTTGAAGTCAATCGCCGTCATCGGGCCGAACGCCGACCGCGCGCACCTCGGCGGCTACAGCGACGACCCCGGCCGCGGCGTCAGCGTCCTCGACGGCGTCAGGGCGAAGCTGGGCGGCCGCGTCAGGGTCAACTACGCGCGGGGAGTTAAGATCACCGAAGAGGGCGGCGACTGGTGGGCCGACACCTCGCGCCTGAGCAGGCCGGAGGAGGACGAGAAGCTCATTGCCGAGGCGGTCGCCGCGGCGCGCGCCTCCGACGCGGCCGTGCTCGTCATCGGCGGCAACGAGGACACGAACAAGGAGGCTTGGGCCGACAACCACCTCGGCGACCGCGACTCGCTCGAACTCGTCGGCCGGCAGAACGACCTCGTGCGCGCCGTGCTGGAGACGGGTAGGCCCACGGTCGTCATGCTGATTAACGCCGGGCCGCTCTCGATCAACTACGTCGCCGAGCGCGTGCCCGCCATCCTCGAAGGTTTTTATCTGGGTCAGGAGACGGGCACGGGCGTGGCCGACGTGCTCTTCGGCGACTACAACCCTTCGGGCAAACTGCCCATCAGCTTCCCGCGCTCGGTCGGGCAGCTCCCCATCTACTACAACCACAAGCCGACGGCGCGGCGCGGCTACCTCTTCACGAGCAAGGAGCCGCTCTTCGCCTTCGGCCACGGGCTGAGTTACACGACCTTCGCCTACACGGCCCCGCGCGTGTCGCCCGCGAAGATCGGCCCCGGCGGGCGGGCCGAGGTCAGCGTGACCGTGACCAACACGGGCAGCCGCGCGGGCGAAGAGGTGGTGCAGCTCTACGTGCGCGACCTCGTCAGCTCCGTGACGCGGCCCGTCAAAGAGCTGAAGGACTTCCGCCGCGTCTCGCTCGCGCCCGGCGAGAGTAAGACCGTGACCTTCAACCTCACGCCCGACAAGCTCTCCTTCCTCGGCCCCGGCATGGAGCGCGTCGTCGAGCCGGGCTGGTTCGACCTCATGGTCGGCACCAGCTCCGTCACGCACCAGACGGCCAAGCTCGAAGTGCTCGCGCGTTAAGCTCGGGGTCGGAGGCCCGGCCGTCAGCGAGGGCGGGGGCGGGGAAGGCAAAGGGCGAAGTTCAAAGGGCGAAGGCGAGGGACGAAGACGCGAGCCACCCTCGTCTCCGTCCCTCACCTCCGCCTTCTTCCCGGTCGTGACTCGCGTCAGAACTCAAGCCGCTTGAGGTAGTCGAGGCTGACGCGGATGCTGTCGAAGGGCGAGGCGGGCGTCTCGTCCTGCTCGACGAAGTAGTGCTTGACGCCGGCCCGGCGCGCGGCGGCGAGGATGCTTTTGAAATCAATCACGCCGCGCCCGACCTCCGTGAAGGAGCGGCGCGGCGTGGCGTCCATGTCCTTGACGTGCAGCAGCGGGAAGCGGCCCGGATGTTTTGAGAGGTAGTCGAGCGGGCTGCGGCCCGCCTTCGTGATCCAGTACAAGTCCAGCTCCATCCGCACCAGTCGCGCGTCCGTCCGCGCGAGCAGCAGGTCGTAAGGCACCTGCCCGCCCGACTGCTCGAACTCGAAATCGTGGTTGTGGTAGCCGAGCCGCAGGCCGGCCCGCGCGGCCCTCTCGCCCGCGCCGTTGAGCAGGTCGGCGAGCCGCCTGTAGTCGTCCGGCGAGCGGCGCTCCCCGGCGGGCACGTAGCCGCAGACGAGGTACTCGTGCCCGACGGTCTTCGCCTCCTCGATGGCCCGCTCAAGCCCGCCGCGCAGCGCCGCGGTCGTGACGTGCGCCGCGGGCGCGGAGAGTTTGTGGCGTCTCAAAGCGGCCCTCACCTCGCGCGCGGCGCGGCCGTGGTAGCCCGCGAACTCGACCTCGCGCACGCCGAGGGCCGCGACCCTCGCCAGCGTCCCCTCGAAGTCGGCCGCCAACTGCTCCCGCACCGTGTAAAGCTGAAGGCCGACCCGCGACAGCCCGCGCCCGCCGCGCGAGGCCGCCGACCCCCGCGACGCGCGCGCCCCGCCGCACGCGGCGCAGACGGCGAGACTCAGGAACGAGCGACGGTTCATGGAAGTAAAAGCCGTGGATCGAAGTCATCAGTCATCAGTCATCAGTCGTCGGTCATCAGTCATCAGTTCTTTGTCTTTACTGACGACTGACGACCGACGACTGATAACTCCTCTTCCCCTACCTCCCTTGATAGGAGACGCGCCAGACGGTGTGCGAGCCGTCGTCGGTGACGAGCAGGGCGCCGTCGCGCGCCGTGGCGACGCCGACGGGGCGCCCCCACACGTCGCCGCCCGGCGTGACGAAGCCCGTCAGAAAGTCTTCGTACTCGCCCGTCGGCGCGCCGCCCTTCAGGGGCACGCGGATCACCTTGTAGCCCGTGCGCCGCGCGCGGTTCCAAGAGCCGTGGAGCGACGCGAAGGCTTCGCCCCGGTACCCCTCGGGGAACTGCGCGCCGGTGTAGAACTCCATCTGCAAAGAGGCCGAGTGCGACTGGATGAGCACGTCGGGGACGAGCGACTTGTCGCGCAACTCGGGCCGCGCGCCCTTGTGACGCGGGTCTTGGTTCGGCCCGAGGTAGTACCACGGCCAGCCGTAGAAGCCGCCCTCGCGCACCCGCGTGATGTAGTCGGGCACGAGGTCGTCGCCGAGGCCGTCGCGCTCGTTGACCGAGGCCCACAGGTCGCCCGTCTGCGGGTGGACGGCGAGGCCGACGGCGTTGCGTATGCCGGAGACGTAGACGCGCCCGCCCGTCCCGTCCGGGTTGTATTCGAGGATGGTGGCCCGCCGCTCCTCGTTGGCCGAGGGCTCCTCCCAGACGTTCGTCAGCGACCCGACCGAGACGTACATCTTGCGGCCGTCCTTCGAGAAGACCACGTCGCGCGTCCAGTGGCCGCCGCCGCGCAGTTGCCCGCCGCCGGGCAGGTCGGGCACGACCGTCTCGGGCGCGGCGCGCGCCTTGAGGTCGCCGGCGCGGTAGGGGAAGCGCACGACCGAGTCGGTGTTGGCGACGTAGACGTATCGCGGGTCGGGGCCGGGCGGGTAGAAGGCGATGCCGAACGGGCGGTTGAGGCCGGAGGCGAAGACCTCGTTGACCTCGGCCTTGCCCGCGCCCGCCGGCGCGCGCAGGACGCGGACGCGCCCCGCGTAGCTCTCGGCCACGAAGACATCGCCGTTGGGCGCGACGCGCAGGAGGCGCGGGGTCTGGAGGCCGGCGGCGAACTCCTCGACCTTAAAGCCGGCCGGGGCCTTCGGCCACGCGCCCTCGGGGCGCGGGACGAGGCGCGGGACGTTGTCCACGGACTCGGTGGCGTAGGGCGCCGGCAGGTCTGCGACCGTGATGCGGCGGCGCACGCCGGGCGCGTCGGTCGTCCAGTCGCCCATCGCGGCGCGGCCCGTGAGCACCGCGCCGGGGGAGGGCGAGGGTCTCTGC
>DATMVI010000559.1:0-12493 GCA_035563275.1 Pyrinomonadaceae bacterium | reverse complement strand
GCCAGCTCCTCCTTCGGCTGCTCGTAGAAGCGGAGGTTCGAGGGGCTGATGCCGAGCTCGACGAACCACTGGTGGCAGTAGTCGATCCACTCCTGATGGACGCGCTCGTCGTCGCCGGGGCGGACGAAGTATTCCATCTCCATCTGCTCGAACTCGCGCGTGCGGAAGATGAAGTTGCCGGGCGTGACCTCGTTGCGGAACGACTTGCCGATCTGCGCGATGCCGAACGGGAGCTTGCGGCGCATCGTCGTCTGCACGTTGAGGAAGTTGACGAAGATGCCCTGCGCCGTCTCGGGCCGGAGGTAGGCGAGCGCCGAGGGGTCGTCCTCGACGGCGGCCGCGCCGATGGTGGTGCGGAACATGAGGTTGAAGGCGCGCGGCTCGGTCAGGTCGGTCGAGCCGCAGTTGGGGCACCTGACCGCGCGAGCGCGGATGGCCGCCGCGGCGCCGGCGTGGGCCGCGGCGTCGAACTCCAGCTTGTCGGCGCGAAGGCGCGCGTTGCACTCGCGGCAGTCCGCGAGCGGGTCGCTGAAGGTGTCCTCGTGGCCCGAGTATTTCCAGACCGCGCGGTTGAGGATGATGCTGGAGTCGATGCCCTCCATGTCGTCGCGCTCGTGAACCATCCAGCGCCACCACGCCTGCTTGACGTTGTTCGAGAGTTCGACGCCGAGCGGGCCGTAGTCCCACGCGCTCCCCAGCCCGCCGTAAATCTCCGACGAGGGGAAGACGAAGCCGCGCCGCTTCGAGAGCGAGACGATGGTTTCGATGTTCGGTGCAGACAAGTTCTCTCTCCGTGAATCGTGAATCGTAAATCGGAGAGGCGGCCGTCAGTCGCCGGTCGTCAGTCATCAGTCAGGGCGAAGCTGATGACCGGCGGCGGGCGGGCGAGGACTTCTCTCCACGATTTACGGCTTTCGTGAGGATAGCAGGCGCGCGGGCAGGTTGGAAAGAAGAGAGGGCCGGGCGGCGCCGGATTACCGCGCCGCCCGGCCCCGAGGCCCGACTCGATTAAGAGCGCTCCCCGAAGGCTACTTCGAGTTGCCCGAAGGGACGTTCACGTCCACGTTCACGTCCGTCTTCCCGCCGCCGCCGCCGAAGAGGCCGCCGCGCCACGCGAAGAGCGCCACGATCACCACGATTAAAAAGATCACCAGAATGGCCACCACGCCGGTGTTGCTTGAGCTGTCGCCGTCAGCCATGTTTCTCGATCCTCCTTCTCCGATTCGCCGCCCGCGCCGGGTGCCCCGGCCCCGCGGCCTTAAATCGCGAGGTTCTTAAGTTTTCAGTACAACGAATGTAAGCGAGGAGGCCCCCACGTTTGATAACCGTACGCGCGAGGCACGTTTCCGGAGTGGGTTAAGAAAAAGGCGTGCCACACGCCCGAGTTGCAGGTTGCCGGTTGCGAGAGTCGAGTTACAGACGGCTGCCGTAACTTCTGGCGAAATTTAATCGCAAAGACTTCGGAGGCGCGGTTAAAGCTTCCGCCTTAACCGCGCCTCCGGGTCTTTGTGATGAATCTGTCTTTAACTCGAAACTCGCAACTTCCCTAACGGGTCGGGGTCGGGCGCGGCGGCTCGGCCCCCTGCGGCACGAGCCAGAGCTCGTAGGAGTTGGTGTCGCGTCCGCCGCCGTCGATGACGCGGAGTCGGTCGGGGCTGATGCCGCGCGTCTCGGTCAGGTACCTGAGGGCGCGGTCGTTCAGGCGCGCGGCCGTGCCGGGGCGGCTGCGCCGGCCGGCGTAGGCCACGATGTAGCCGGTCGAGCCGGGGTTGTTCTGGAGTTCGATGGCGAGCAGGTCGAGCCGCGCCTTGTCGTCGTCGAAGGCGGTGGACGGGAACTCGTCGAAGCGGCGCGGCGTCTCCAGACGCTGCGGGGCGACGATGCCGGTGGCGGCCTGCGCCGTCTGCCGGCAACTGCGGTCGCCCGACCCGTCGTCAACGACGAGGATGGCCGTCACGCGCCGGCTCCCCAACCCGGAAGAGTCCACGGTGATGGTCGGCGTGCCCGCGCCCGAGAGGATGCGGGCCGTCGGCGGGCTGACCGTCCAAGTGTAGTTGAGCGCGGACTGCCCGGCGTAGCCCACGTCGGCCGAGAAGGTGATGATGTCGCCGTCGTTGACGCTGGCCGGCGCGGAGACGTTGACGGGGTACGGGCAGGGCGAGACGGGGACGGCCGGGATGCTGATGGTCGTCGGCCGGTAGTTGAGCGCGATGCAGTAGCGGCGGCCGCGCTCCACGACGAAGGTCTGCTGCCACGGCGTGTTGTTCGGGAAGAGGATTTCGACCGTGTGCGCGCCGGGTTCGAGGTCGATGGTGCGCACGTACTCGGTCGTCTCGCCCGCGGGCTGCTTGTCGATGACGACGGGGAAGCCGCCGGGGCTGGTCGAAATCTCGATGCGCCCGGTCGTCGGCTGGTTCTTGTTGTTCTTCTGCTTCTTCTTCGCCCCGGCCGGCGACGGCGCGGCGGCCGCGAGGGCGAGCAGGGCCGCGAGGGCGAGCAGGGCGAAGGCGGCGTGGCGAGTCCGCGTCAGCATGAGTGTTTAGACCTCCTCCGCGGCGGCCGGCGTGTCGAGGCCCTTGCGGCCGAAGCGGCGGCGGGCGCGCGCGCCGACGGCGAGCAGGCCCGTGCCGAAGAGCAGGAGCGTGGCCGGCTCGGGGATGGGGTTGGGCGGAGGGGGCGTCGGCGTCGGGTTCGGGCCGGGCGGGTTGTTCGGCGGCGGCGGCTCTTCGTCGCCGTTGAAGCAGATGCCCGAGACGCAGATGAGCGGGACGCCGCCGAGGAGCCACCACGGGAAGCCGCCGCCCGCGCGGGCGATGGCCGGGATTTCGCCGCAGTCGCAGACCGTGCCGGTCACGTCGCCGAGGTCTACGGTCTCGACCTGCCCGCCGCCCGTCTGCGAGAGCGTGGGGTCGGCCGCGCCGGACGCGGACACCGTCTCGCCGCCGCCGGCCGCGCCGACGGTCTGCTGCTGCGGGCCGGACGACTCGGCGCTCGGCGCCGGCGGGTTTTGCAGGCCCGCCGCCCGGCCGCTCTGCGAAGTGACGCGCAGGCGCACCTCGTCGGCGGGGCGCACCTGACCGTTGGCGCCGACGGCACGCACCACGTCCTCGAACGTGATGGTGGCGGCGCGGGCCGGCGCGACCCCGACGATTAGGACGCCGAGCATCAGAGCGGCTGCGCGAGATGCTTGATGACTCATGGTGGAGTCGTCCTCCTTACTCTCCCCGTCTGTAACTTAAGCGAAAGCGTTCCGGCCGGCTTCTGTTGACCCGGAATCCGCCGGAGACGGCGGAGCGGCCCCGGCCCCGCGACCTTGCGGGGGTCGCGGGACGGAAACCCTACCGGGTCTCCGTATCGGGGAGAGACGTTGAATGAGCGTTGAATTCCAGTTTCGAGCGCCCAATTAAACCCGCCGCGCGGCCCCACTGTCAAGATAAAAAAAGGGCCGCCACCGCGGGCGAACCCTTTTTCTGACAAAAAGTTAAAACTCCGGGCCGGGCGGGGCGCTATTCGTCGCCGCCGTGCCCGTCGCCGCCCCCGGCCTTCTGGGCGCGCTGCTTCTCGTCCTTGAGGATGGCCTTGCGCGAGAGCTTAATCTTGTTGCCCTCCTTGCCGATGCACTTGACCATGATCTGCTGCCCCTCCTTGAGTTCGTCCCGCACGTCGCGGACGCGGTGGTCGGCGATCTCGGAGATGTGCAGCAGGCCGTCGGTGCCGGGGAAGATTTCGACGAACGCCCCGAAATCGACGATCCTCTGGACGGTGCCGAGGTAGGTCTCGCCGATCTCGGCCTCGGCCGTGAGGCCGCGGATGCGGGCGACGGCCGCCTGCGCCGCGTCGCCGTCGGCCGTGGCGATAAACACCGTGCCGTCGTCCTCGACATCGATCTTCGCGCCCGTCTCCTCGACGATGGAGCGGATGATCTTGCCGCCCGGCCCGATCACGTCGCGGATGCGGTCGGGGTTGATCTTGATGGTGATGATGCGCGGGGCGTACGGGCTCAAGTCCTCGCGCGGCTCCTTGATCGCCTGCTCCATGCGGTCGAGGATGTGGAAGCGCCCCTTCTTGGCCTGCTCCAGCGCCTCGGCCATGATCTGCGCGTTGATGCCGGCGATCTTGATGTCCATCTGGAGCGCGGTGATGCCTTCGCGCGTCCCCGCCACCTTGAAGTCCATGTCGCCGTAGTGGTCTTCGGCGCCGGCGATGTCGGAGAGGATGGCGTAGCGGTTGCCCTCCATCACGAGGCCCATCGCGACGCCGGCCACCGCAGACTTAATCGGCACGCCCGCGTCCATCAGCGAGAGGCTGCCGCCGCAGACGGTCGCCATCGAAGAAGACCCGTTCGACTCGGTGATGTCCGAGACGATGCGGAGCGAATACGGGAACTCCTCTTCGCCCGGCAGGACGGGCTCGAGCGCGCGGCGGGCCAGCGCGCCGTGGCCGATCTCGCGGCGGGAGGTCGAGCCGAAGCGGCCGACCTCGCCGACCGAGAAGTGCGGGAAGTTGTAGTGGAGCAGGAACCGGCGCTTGATCTCGCCGGATTCGAGGTCGTCCATGAACTGCTCGTCTTCCTTCGTGCCGAGCGTCGTGGTGACGATGGCCTGCGTCTCGCCGCGCGTGAAGAGCGCCGAGCCGTGGACGCGCGGGAGCCAGCTGATCTCGCAGTCGATGGGGCGGATCTCGCCGAAGCGCCGGCCGTCGGGCCGCCGCCGGTTGCCGAGGATGTCCTCGCGGAAGATTTTCTCCTTGAGGTGGTCGAAGACCTTCTTCGCCATCTGCCGGCGCTCGGGCTGGTCTTCCGGGTGCGACTCGACGATCTCCTTCTTCAGGGCGTCGACGGCGGCGTAGGAGGCCTGCTTGCCGAGGGCCTCGGTGTTGAGCGCGTCGCGGAGGCGCTGCGCGTAGTTGCGCTCGACCTCGCCGATCATCTCCTCGTCGAGCGGCGGCGGCTCGAACGGGCGCTTCTCGATCTCCAGAGCCTTGTAGAGCTCCTTCTGCCAGCGGCAGAGGCGGTTGATCTCCTTGTGGGCGAGCATCAGCGCCTCGACCATGATCTCCTCGGAGACCTCCTGCGCGCCGGCCTCGACCATGATGATGGCCTCCTCGGTGCCGGCGACGATCAGGTTGAGGCGCGACTCGCGCACCTCGTCGTAGGTCGGGTTGATGATGTAGCGGCCGTCGACGAGGCCGACGCGGACGCCCGCGATCGGATTCGGGAAAGGGATGTCGGAGAGGTAGAGGGCGCAGGAGGCGCCGGTGATGGCGATCACGTCCGGGTCGTTCTCGGCGTCGGCCGAGATGACCGAGGCGATGACCTGCGTCTCGTTCTTGTAGCCCTCGACGAAGAGCGGGCGGCACGGGCGGTCGATCATCCGGGCCGTGAGGACTTCCTTCTCGTTCGGGCGGCCCTCGCGCCGGAAGTAGTTGCCGGGGATGCGGCCCGCGGCGTAGTTGTGCTCGCGGTACTCGACCGTGAGCGGGAAGAAGTCGATGCCCTCGCGCGGGCTGTTGGTGCTCACGGCGGCGACCAGCAGCATCGTGTCGCCGTAGCGGATGACGCAGGAGCCGTTGGCCTGCTTGGCGATGCGGCCGACCTCGACGGACAGCTCGCGGTCGCCGAGCTTAATCTTCTCTTTCAAAAATTTCTTCGCTGCCATTGCTTGTCGTCTCCTCCGGGCGCGGCGGCCCCCCGGCCGGGGGGCTTCGGGGGCGCGGCGTCTCATCCGCCGCGCGGCGCCCTGCGATGGTGTCTTTCGCTGCCGCCGCCGCGGGGTGCGCGCTACGTGAGGCGCGCGCCCCGCCGGTCGGCCACTTAAGCAAAAGGCGGCACCAAGCTCCTTCCGTGAAGCCGGTGCCGCCTTGCGCTGTAATCTGCTACAGGCTGCTCCCCGCGGCCCGCCCGGCGGGGGCTCGGGGCCGTCACGTTCGGCCACCCCCGTGGGTTTGGTGTCGGGCGCGGGGCGATGTTAAAGAGGCTCTGGTCCTCGTCCACTGTCGCTTCCGAACTCGGGCCAAGCGCGGCCCGTCCTGCGTGTGCGCGATGCCGCTCCGGGCTTAGCGGCGCAGGCCGAGGCGCTTGATGAGTCCGTGATACCCCTCGATGTCTTTCCGCTTGAGGTAGTCGAGCAGGCTCCTGCGCTGCGAGACCATCTTGAGCAGCCCCCGCCGCGAGTGGTTGTCCTTCTTGTGCGTCTTGAAGTGCTCGGTCAGCTCGTTGATGCGCTGTGTGAGCAGAGCGACTTGCACCTGCGGCGAGCCGGTGTCGCCCTCCTTCGTGCCGTACTCCCTGATGATGCGTTCCTTCACTTCCGTTGCTGTAGCCATGACTGTCTAGATGATCCTCCCAATCCGCAGTACGCCCTCGCCTATCCTCAGGCAACCGCAAGAGTTAATTTAACTACCCGGCGAATTTAACACGTGCCCCGACGGAGTGTCCAGCGAGCGCACGGGCGCGCCCGGCGGGAAGGCGGCCGCCGCACCCGCGCCTCGAATCCGCCTTCACTGACAGGGGTTGACCACGACCCCGCTGAGGACGACGGGCCCGCACTCGTCGAACGGCAGCTCGTCGTCGTCCCGGCCCGCGAGGACGACGAGGAGCACGGCCAGCGCCGCCCCGATGCCCAGCACCGCGCCGAGCCGCTCGCGGCGACTTAAATTCTGCGGGGCGGCCGGGACTGCGCCGCCCGCGCTCGAAACCGACTCGCCGGCGTTGACCGGGCGCGCGACGCCGCCGGCGCGCAGCTCGACGCGCCCCGCCTGCACGGAGACGAGCGTCGCGCCGCCCTCGAAGCGGACGGTGAAAAGCGCCGCGGCGTTGGCGTCGCCCTCGACCGAGGCGTCGGCGGTGACGACGCGGGCCGTCGCGCCCCGCGGCGCGGAGACGCGCACGCCGCCCTCGTCGAGGCCGCCCGTGACGCCCCCGGCGGAGAAGTCGAGCCGCAGGGCGCTCTCGGCCGCCAGCTCAAGGCGTCCGAGCTTGCCGAGGCTCAGGAGGGCGCGCGCGCCCGGCGCGGTTGTCAGTCTGCTCCCCGAGAAGAACGTGCGGCCCGTGGTGGCCGGCGCGCCGTCGAGCGTGACGGCCCCGTCGGCGGTCAACACGCCCGCGTCCCGCACGGGCGCGGCCCCGCCGGACGCGAAGGCGGCCGCCGTGACGAGGTTCAGCACCGACAACGCGACGAAAACTCTTGCCGCCCGCCGCGCGACGGGCGTGAGGATTTTTCTCATGTTCATTCCCCTTTCCTGCCGAAGTGTGGGCACGATATTCCCGCCGCCCGCGCGTGTCAATAGTCGCAGGGGCGCGGGGCAGCGGGTGGCGGCGGGCGGCTAACGCCGAAGGGGTTCCAGCCGGCGGAAGTTTTCGAGGAGGAACTGCGGCACGGGCTTCGGCTCGGCGCCTTGGCAGGTGATCCGGTTTTGGAAGTCGGAGAGGCGGCAACTGACCTCGGCTTCGTAAAGGCCGGCGGCCGAAGCGAAACGCACGCGCCAGTTCTTCTCGCCCAGCCGCTCGGAGCTTTCGAAGCGCAGCTCGCCGAGGCCGCTTAAGTTCGTTTCGGCGCGCGTGAAGAACTCGGCCGCCTGAACGTGGTGCGAGTAGCAGGCGCGGCCGCGGTATTTGTCGAGCACGAGGCGGCCGGCGGCGTACTCCTCGGCCGCGCGCCGCCCGGTCTCTTCTGTCAGGTGCGCGTAGAAGAGGCCGTGCGGGAAGCAGACGAGGTTGGCCGCGAAGCGGTCGCCGCCGACATGCGACGACTGCCAGACCTGCTCGCACGCCGACTCGCGCAAAGCCCTGTAGACGGGGACGCCGAACTTCGCGCAGCACTTGTCCCTGCGCCCGTGCGTGCAGACGAGGAAGAGCGGCTCGCGCGTGAGCCTGCCGGCGGGCCCCGCGTCGCCGGCCGCGGCCCGCGCGAGGTCGAGCTCGGTGAGGCGCGCGTAGCCGTCGAGCTCGTAGCGGACGACGAAGGGGTCGCGCTCGCGGCAGCGGACGACGAAGAAGGAGACGGTCTGCCCGCCGGCGCGGCCGCGCTTGATGAAGAGGACGCGCGAGCGCGGGACGGTTTCGAGCGCCCCCCGGAGAAAGTCTTTGACGGGCGACGCGAGCGAGCACTGTTCGAGGACGTGCGGCCCCCACGCGCCCGCGTATTCGAGCAGGAACCAGACGCCGCCGGTCGAGGCCGTGCCGAAGACCTTTTCGCCCGCCCGGCGCGAGAGTTCGGAGCAAAAGAATGGCTGTTGCATAAAGTTGAAGCTTTAGGCGTCAACAATAGCAACAAGCCCGCGGAGGAGCAATTCGCGCAGGAACGTCCGCACCGTCCGCTCGTCCAGCCGCCCGGCCGCCGCCTCGCACAGTTCGCCGACCGTGCAGACGCGCCGCTCGGCGAGCGGGGCGAGGACGGCCAGCGCCGGCTCGGCGAAGCGCCAGCGCACGCGGTTGGCCGAGAACTCGACGACGCCGCCCGCGGCCTTCAGTTCGACGGGCCGCGGCGGAGTCCAGCGGACGAGCGCGCCCGCCGCGTCGGGCAGGACGCCGGCGGCCGCCCACGGCAGGCTCGGCCGCGCGCGCGGCATGGCCTCGGCGTCGTACTCGGCGAGGTAGCGCGCGAGCAGGCGGTCGTCCCACGCGTCCAGCAACTCGCCGCGCAGCCGCGCCGCGTGCGACGCGAGGTCTGCTTCCGGCGTGAGGCGCGGCAGGTCTGCGCGGAAGGCTTCGCTCGCGCGCATGCGCGCGGCGAGCCAGCGGAGGAAGTCGAGGCCGGTGCGCCTGTGGACGCCGACCGTGAGGTGCAGCGTCGGCTCGTTCAGGGGCACGGCGACGTGCCAACAGCCGCGCGGCATGTAGAGCAGGTCGCCGTCTTCGAGCACGCCCTCCCAGAGGGGCGGCCCCCCGGGGCGCGCGGCCGCCTCGATGTCGTCGCCGACGGGGTGCGGCCGCGTCTCGCCGTAGACGCTCCAGCGCTTGCGGCCCGCGACCTGAAGGATGAAAACGTCGTGGCGGTCGAAGTGGAGGTCGAAGCCGGGCGAGGACTGCCAGCCGGCGTAACAGTTGATCTGGACGCTCTCGCGGAAGGCGTGTTCGAGGGCGGCGGCCAGCTCCTCGGTCGGCTCGGAGAGTTCGTCCACGGCGTCGAGGACGAGCGTCGCGCCGCGCCGCAGTTGTTCGTTCAGCTCGACGGGCTTGAGGCGCGGGATGGGGCCGCGGCCGCGGCGCGCGGCGGCGTAGCGCAGGCAGGAGGCGGCCGGCTGCGTCTCGCCCTCGCGGACGAGGCGCAGGCGCGGGTAGTCGAGCCGGTGGCGGCGCAGGATTTCGTTCAGCGTCCGCCACGGCATCAGCCGCGCGAACTTCCCCGCCCCGCCCCGCACGTGCCTGAAGGTCTGCCCCCAGCACGAGGCGAGGAACTCTTCGCGCGACAGCGGCTCCAGCAGTTTCGAGAGGCTGTTGACGGTCATAAAAAGAGGCTCCGGGTGCCGGGGAGCCGAAGCCCGCGCGCGTCGCGCCGGGCCGCACGCGCCGGGGGAAGCGAGTCGTCCCCGGCGCGTGCGGCCCGGCGCGCGTTACCTTCCCGGCGTCCGGCCCCTAGACCGGGTCGTCGCGGTTGTCTACGGCTTCGTCGCCGATGGGGCGCTGGCGGTTGAGGCCGAGCGGGTTCTCGCCGCCGAGGCCCGACTCCGACTCGATGGAGTCGCCGCCGTCGGTGCCGTCGGCGTCGCCCTCGTCCGAGCCGTCCGCGTCCGTGAGGTCGCCGGTGTCCGAGTCGTCGGCGTCGGTCAGGCCGCCCCCGTCGGAGTCGTCGGCGTCGGTGAGCCGGCCCGCGTCCGAGCCGTCCGCGTCCGACAGGAGGCCCCCGTCGGAGTCGCCGCGGTCGCTCTTGTCCGCGTCGGAACTGTCGTCGCCGAGCGCGCTCAGGCGGCCGCCCCCGAGGGGTTCGGCCGACAGCAACAGGCCCGAATCAGAAGACACCTGCTCCTCCGCCTTGTCGGCGTGAATCTGCTCTGACATTGCACTCCTCCTCGCCTGCCTGATTGGGATTACGATGCGGCCAAGCTTAGTACGAGTCCCGCGAAACGACAAGGGGGTAAGGGAGTAGACAGTAGACAGTAGTCAGTAGTCAGTAGTCAGTAGGCGCTCCGCGCTAGGGATGCTGACGCCGACGCGCGAACGATTCAGAAGAGACTGTCTTCCTACTGACTACTGACTACTGTCTACTGTCTACTGTCTACTCTTCTTCCCCCTTCTCTGGTACGATGCCACGCGCACTACATCCCCTTATCAGGAGACCGAACCGGATGGACGCCAGCGAGGAGAAGGTTGAGGAGCGGGCGCGCATCGTGGTCGTGGGCGGCGGCTTCGGCGGGCTGTTCACGGCGCTCGGGCTGGCCGGCGCGGGCGAGGTGACGCTCGTCAGCAACGAGGATCACTACCTGCACACGCCGCTGCTTTACGAGTACCTGAGCGGCGAGGTCGAGGCGTGGCACATCGCGCCGACCTACAAGGAGCTGCTCGACGACAGCGTGCGCCTCGTGCAGGGCGCGGTGACGGACGTGGACTTCGGCGCGCGCGAGCTGACGGTCGCCGGCCGCGTGCGCCGCTTCTCGTACGACTACCTCGTCCTCGCCGTCGGCGGCGTGACGAACTTCTGGGGCGTCGAGGGCGCGGAGCGTCACGCCATGCCCTTCCGCAAAATCCGCCACGCCGACGACCTCCGCCAGCGGATGGTCGCCACGCTCGACCGCATCCAGCCCGACGCCGCGCCGCAGGACGCGCGCAGGGCCGCGACCTTCGTCGTCGTCGGCGCGGGCGCGAGCGGCGTCGAGCTTTCGACGAAGATGGCCGACCTCCTCGCCGACGCCTTCCGCCGCCGCGGGCTGAGGGGCGAGCCGCGCGTCGCCGTCGTCGAGATGGGCAGCGAGGTCGTGCCCGGCATGGAGGCCGACATCCGCGCCGCCGTCGAGGCCGCGCTCAACGAAAGGCACGTCGAGCTGCACACGCAGACGCGCGTCGTAAGCGTCTCGGCCGGCGGCGCCACCATCGAGCACGCGGGCGAGCGCGAGGAGATCGAGGCGGCCGGCGTCGTGTGGACGGCGGGCGTGCGCGTCAACCCTTTGGTGGAGAAGCTCGACGCGGAGAAGACGCGGCAGGGCCAGCTCGTCGTCCGCCCCACCTTGCAGTTGCAGGATCACCCCGAGGTCTTCGCGCTCGGCGACATCGCCCATTTCCCCGGCGTCGCGCCGAGCCTCGCCGGCACGGCGCAGCTCGCCTTCCAGCAGTCGAGCGTCGTCGCCGCGGGCGTGCAGGCTTTGATTGACGGCGGCGTCCCTTCGGCCGGCCACTTCAGGGAACTGGGCGAGGCGGTCAGCCTCGGCACCGAGGACGCGGCGGTTCTGGCCGCCGGCCGCGTCGTCGGCGGCCAGATCGCGCGCCAAGCCCGCTTCGCCCTCTACACCACGCGCCTGCCGACGTGGCAACACCGCCTCCGCGTCGGCGCGAGCTGGTTCTTCGGCGGCAAGACCCCGCGCCCGCTCGGGCTGTGAGCGGCGGCGGGTCGCGCCGCGCGCGATTCAGACGGATTCAGACGAAGCCGCCCGCCGGACGTGCGCGTCCCGGCGGGCGGCTTCCTTATTTAGCGAGTCGTGGTCGGCTACTGACTCACGAGGAACACGTCGTAGGCCCAGCGCCCCGGCCCGGCGCCGCCCGCCCCGAGCACTTTGGCCCGGTAGCGGAAGACGTTGCCGTGGCGGTCGCGGCGCGAGGACTCCCTGTACCCGAGTTCGATCCCCGCGACCCCGAGCGAAGGCAGCGTGTAGAGCTCGCCCGCCTCGGAGATGCCGTTGTGGTTCGCGTCCCGCCACAGGCGCAGGCTGCCGAAGATCGTGTCGCGGCCGTCTATGACCGCGTCGGCGTTGCCGCCGTTGGCCGGACGGTCGTACTCGGCGAGGGCGAGGAACCCGTTGGGGTAGGGCGACGGGGGCTGCGGCGTGTGGTTGCCGAACAACTCGCGGCCGCCGTCAACCGCGCCGTTGCCGTTGCGGTCGAGGGCGAGCCACGCGTCGTCGGAGCCGGCGGCCGTCCAACTGAGCTGCGCCGCCTGACCGTCGTTATTAATGTCGAACCAGACGCCGCCCGCGAAGCCCGTCAGGTCGAAGCCGTCGCCCAGCACGTCGATGACGACCGGCGTGCTGTCGGGGTCTTGGATGCACGTCGTGCAGGTGTGGTTAGGCATGTAGCCGGTCTGGCACGCGAGCAGGCACGGCCGGGTGGTCTCGGTCAGGTCTCCGTGGGCCCCGGCCGCGGTGCCGTTGTTACCGGCGTCGCCCTGACCGCCCATCCCGCCCCCCGCCCCGTCCGTCCCTTTATTGCCCGAAGCGCCGAAGGGGCAGCCCGGCATGGTGCCGCCGCCGCCGGGGTCGCCGCCCCGCCCGAGCGGGCCGCCGGGGCCGCCCGGCCCGCCCGGCCCGCCGGAGGTGGCCGAGCCGCCCTGACGTTGGATGTTAATGA
>DATMVI010000558.1:0-11065 GCA_035563275.1 Pyrinomonadaceae bacterium | reverse complement strand
CAAGAACAAGTCGAAGCACAACATCCGCGTGATGAACCTCTCGCTCGGGACGGCCGTCACGCAGAGCTACCGGACAGACCCTTTGTGCAAGGCGGTGGCGCGCGCCTTCGACGCCGGCATCGTCGTCGTCGTGGCGGCCGGCAACCTCGGCAAGGACACGGCCGGGCGGACGCTCTACGGCGGCATCCTCTCGCCGGCCAACTCGCCGCACGCCGTCACGGTCGGCGCGACCAACACGCAGCAGACCGCGGGTCGCTCTGACGACGTGGTGACCACCTACTCGTCGCGCGGGCCGACGTTAGTCGACGGGCTGGCTAAGCCCGACCTCGTCGCGCCCGGCAACCTCATCGGCGCGGCCGAGTCGGCCGTCACCTCGCCCTCGGCCAGCTACTCCTACTCGACGCCGGGCGGCGGCCTGCTCGGCGGCCTCGGCGACACCCTGCTCGGCGACTCGGACTCGACGCGCCCCACGGCGACCGGCACCTACCGGGTCTGGAGCGGCACCTCGTTCGCCGCGCCGGCCGTCGCGGGCACGGTCGCCCTCATGCTCGAAGCCAACCCGAGCCTGACGCCGCGGATCGTCAAGGCGCTGCTCATGCGCACCGCGCAGCGCCTGCGCCACTACGAGGAGCGCGTGAAGTCGCGCGAGATGTCGAACTTCGAGCGCATCATCACGGCGGGGGCGGGCGAGCTGAACACGAACGCGGCCGTGGCGCTGGCGCGCGCCGTCCGCCGCGACGCCAACCGCGCCCGCGTGGGCGAGAACCTCATCACGCACCGGAAGGTCACGTACGCGAGCGTGCCGGGCATCACCGCGCCGGTCGGCGGCGAGCGCGTCCCGCTCAACAACGGCGTCGTCTGGGTTGACGGCATCGCCTTCACCGACCGGCTGCAACTGACGAGCGGCTACCGCCTCGGCGACGGCCGGACGATCTCCAGCGGCTTCGTCGTCGCCGACGGCCACCTGAACGCCGACGGCACGTACGTCGCCGGCAACGGCGTGGTGATCGGCAGCGGCGTGGTCATCGGCAGCGGCGTGGTCATCGGCAGCGGGGTCGTCATCGGGAGCGGCGTGGTGATCGGGAGCGGCGTCGTCATCGGCAGCGAGTACGCGCTGGCCGACGGGCTGCTGACCTCGGGCTCGGTGAGCGGCTGGAGCTTCCAGAACGAATACTTGTGGGCGTCGAACCTGATCGACCCGAGCACGGCCGACATCAAGGCCGAGGAGGTCATCCTTCAGGGCGAGGACGCGATCCCGGCGGGCGTCGACCGGCTGTCCGCGTCGAGCCCGCTCTACCCGCGGCAGAGGTAGCGGGCGCGGGGTCACGCCGGGCGGCGCGGCCGAGGGCAGGGAAGATGGCGAGCGGGAGCGAGGCCGTGAAAAGAGATTTCTACCCGGCGGCGGTGACGGCGGCCGGCATCGCGCTGTGGCTCGCGGCGGCCCTGAGCTTCTTCTCGGGCGGCGCCGGGCGCGAGCAGTTGACGGTGCTGGCGCTCGTGCCGCTGGTCGTCGGCGCGGGGCTGTTTCTGAACAACGTCCCGCTGCCTTCGTGCCTCAGCCTCTCGCAGGAGAAGCTGACCTTCACGCTCTCGGACGCGCTCGTCCTCCTCATCGCCTGCCGCTACGGGCCGGCGGCCTGCGTCCTCGTCGCCGGCGTCGAGGGCTTCACCTCTTCGCGGCGGGCCGTGCGCCGGCTGTCGAGCAACCTCTACTCCTTCGGCATGATGTCTCTGGCCGGCGCGGCCGCGGCCGCCGCCCTCGGCGCGGTGCTGCGCTACGGCTTCGGCGACCCGCACGCCGCCGGGCCTCACGCCTTCCCGGCCGTCGCCGTCTCGATGCTGGCGGCCAGCGTCGCCCACATCACCGTCAACTCGGCGCTCGTCTCGGTGCTCTTCGCGTCGAGGCTCGGCAGCCCCGTCCTCAAAGGCTGGAAAGAGAACTTCCTGCTCATCGCGCCGATGTTTCTGCCGACGGGCGCGGCGGCGAGCCTGATGTACACGGGGCTTCAGTACAGCGCGCTGACGACGTTCGCCATCGGCGCGCCCGTCCTCGCCGCCATCCACTTCGGCCACCGCCAGTACCGCAACGGCGTGCAGAACCAGATCAGGCTCATCGAGCGCGCGCAGCAGGAGCGGGCCGAGGCCGAGCGCGAGCGCGCCGAGCAGGCCGAGCGCCACGTCGAGGAGCTGAGCCACTACGTCGAGCGGCTCGAACGGGCGAGCGGCCAGTTGGAGGAGAGCCGCGAGCACTTCCGCCACGCCGCCTTCCACGACGCCCTGACGGGCCTGCCCAACCGCGCCCTGCTCTCCGAACGCCTCGGCTCCGCCATCGCGCGGGCGCGGGGCGCCGAGGGCGAACGCTTCGCGCTGCTCTTCCTCGACCTCGACCGCTTCAAGAACGTCAACGACAGCCTCGGCCACACCATCGGCGACGGGCTGCTCGTCACCATCGCGCGGCGTCTGGAGAACTCGGTGCGCTCGGCCGACACGGTCGCGCGCCTCGGCGGCGACGAGTTCGCCATCCTGCTCGAAGGGGTCAAGTCCGAGGCCGACGCCGCCTACATGGCCGAGCGCGTGCAGCGGGAGATGTCCACGCCCTTCATGCTCGACGGCCACGAGGTCTTCATGACGGTGAGCATCGGCATCGCGCACGGCGCGGCCGGCTACGAACACCCCGAGCAGGTCTTGCGCGACGCCGACACGGCGATGTACCGCGCGAAGGCCGGCGGCCGCGCCTGCTTCGAGGTCTTCGACAGCACGATGCACGCGCGCGCCGTCAACCTCCTGAGGCTTGAGAACGACCTGCGCCGCGCCGTCGAGCGCGAGGAGTTCACCGTCTACTTCCAGCCCATCGTCGGCCTCGCGACGGGGCGGCTCGCGGGCTTCGAGGCGCTGGTCAGGTGGCAGCACCCGGAGCGCGGCTTCATCCCGCCGTCCGAGTTCATCCCCGTCGCGGAAGACACGCGGCTGATCGTCCCGCTCGGCCTGTGGGTGCTCAGGGAGGCGTGCCGGCAGGTCGTGAGCTGGCAGCCCGCGGGGCCGGCCCCGCTCACGGTCAGCGTCAACCTCTCCGGCCGGCAGTTCGCGCAGCCCGATCTGGTCGAGCAGGTCGGGGCCATCCTCCGCGAGACCGGGCTCGCGCCCGGCCGCCTGCGGCTGGAGATCACGGAGAGCGTGGTGATGGAAGACGCCGAGCGGGCCGTCGCGATGCTGGAGCAGCTCAAGGGCCTCGGCGTGAGGCTGAGCATCGACGACTTCGGCACGGGCTACTCCTCGCTGAGCTACCTGCACCGCTTCCCGCTCGACACTTTGAAGATCGACCGCTCCTTCGTCAGCCAGCTCGACGCCGGCGAGAGCCGCGCCGAGCTGGTGCGGACGATCAGAACGCTGGCCGCCAACATGGGCCTTGAGGTCGTCGCCGAGGGCATCGAGACTTTGGGGCAGCTCGGCCGGCTCGCGGAACTCGGCTGCGAGTACGGGCAGGGCTACCTCTTCGCGCGCCCGCTCGCCCCGGACGCGGCCGAGGCTCTGGTGAGGGGCGGCACGCGCTGGCACGCCTGCGCCGCCGCGGCCCGCCCGCCCGCGCGCGACAACGTCACCCGGCTCAAGTACGCGTAAATTTGCGCGTCGGCAATAGATCGCTGCGCGAGCGCGGGGACGCGGTTTTTCTTAACCGTGTCCCGCGCTCGCGCGGCGAGCTGCTTTTAACTCGAAACTCTTTTACTTGGCGGCGCGGAGGTTGCGGTCGAAGAATTCGATGACGCGGCGGTCGTAGGATTCGCCCTGCTCGGGCGAGGCCGAGGCGAGGGTGATGCCGGTCAGCGGGAGTTGCGTCAGCAGGGTCGGCGTCGTCTGGCTGGGGAAGCACTTGGCGAGCGTCTCGGTCGAGTGGCGCAGCTCGCCGGCGTCCGCGCCCGAGAGGAGAAGAATCTGGCGGTCGCCGAGGCTCTCGGCCGCGGTGCAGGCCGACTCGTTGCGGTACTCGCCGGCGAAATAGACGCGCGTGCCGGCGCGCGCCAGCAGGTGTAGGGCGCGGTTGTCGAAGCCGGCCGTGCGGGGGACGGCGGCGCGCAGCACGTCGTCAGGCTCGCCGGGCACGGAGTCGAGCGCGAGGGCGCGCACGCTCCCGTCGCTCCGCGCGGCGACGAGCGCCGCGTAGGCCCCCAGCTCGACGCCGTAGATGCCCGTCGTGCCGCCCACGAGCGGGCCGCCGCCACCGCCCTTGAGCGAGCGCAGGTAGTCGAGCGCGGCCAGCGCGTCGTCGGCTTCGAGCGTGCCGAAGGAGGTGGCCTCGACGGGCGGGTTCTCGCCGTGGCCGCGCAGGTCGGGCAGCAGCACGGTGAGGTTGGAAGTCTCGTTGATCTTGACGCCGAGGTTGAGCAGCCACGAGCGGTCGGCCCCGTAGGCGTGGAGCAGTAGGACGGCCGGCGCGCCCTCGGCCCCGCGCAGCAGCCAGCCGCGCGCCTCCGTGCCGTCGCGGTTGGCCCAGCGCTCCTCGGTCGCGCGCAGCCCGCGGTCGCTCAACTGCGAAAACTTCTCCGGGGTGACGAGGTAAGCCTGACGCGGCGGGCGCGTCGCGCCGCGCACCAGCCAGAAGGCCAGCCCGACGAGGGCGAGTAAGATGATGAGGACGGTCGGGAGTAGCGCGGTGAACAGCTTTCGTCCTGGTCTGCGTCGAGGAGACATCGCGCCGTATTCTAAATGAAGTGGCCGCCGGGGCGAAGCGAAAACAACGCATCCCGAGTCCGAGTTAAGGCGGAAGCGCGGCCGTCGGGGGGAGTGCGTCGCAAGCATCGCCGGCTTCGGGCCGACGAAACTTCAGACGCATTGCCCCCGGCGGCCGCGCTTCCGCTTTTAGTCTTTAACTCGAAACTATTCCCGACCGGCAACCCGCAGGGCTTCCGCGAAGTCTTCGGGCGTGTTGAGGTTCCTGAAGAAGTGTTCCGAGCCGTCGAGGTCGGCGACCTCGGCGAAAGAGACCCAGCGCGTGCGGACGCGGGCGAGCAGGGCGCGCGGGCGCAACTCGCCGGCGCGGAGCAGTTCTTCGGCGGCGGGCAGGCAGGCCGCGCGCGCGTAGAGGGCGCAGAGCGGCTGGGGCCGGCCGTCGGGCTGAACGGGCGCGACCGCGTCGGCGTCGGGGCCGCGGAGCGAGGCCAGACGCTCGCACAGCGCGTCAGTCACGAAGGGCAGGTCGCAGGAAAGGATCAGCGCCCACCCGGCCGAGGCGTGCGCGAGCGCGGCGTGGAGGCCGCCGAGCGCGCCGCGACCGCCGAGGCGGTCGGCGACGACCGGGAGTCCGAACGCGGCCGCGTCGGGCTTCGAGCTGACGACGCTGACCCGGCCGGCGACGCCGCCGAGCGCCGCGGCCGCGCGCCCGACCAGAGTCCTCCCGCCGAGACGCAAATGCGCCTTGTCCTCCCCCATGCGGCTCGACGCGCCGCCCGCGAGGATGAATCCTTCGACCTCAGACATGCGCCCGCGCGGCCGGCGCGTGGTCGGCCGACGCCTCCGGCAGAAGCGGCAGCGAGCGGCGCACGTCTGCGGCGGCGCGCAGCGTCAAGGGCCTGAGCCACTCCGGCGAGACGAAACGCTCGTGGACGGCGAGCCTCGGCCGCAGGGTGAAGCCCGCGCGGCCGAGCGCGTCGGCGTAAGCGCGCGGGGCGAGCCAGCGTTCGAGCGGGTTGATGCGGTCGCCGTCGGGCGAGACGCCGCCGAGGTCGCGCGCGCCGGCTTCGACCAGCTCGACGAAGCGCGGGGCGAGGTTGGGCGGAACCTGCACGACGACTTCGGCCGGCAAAATGTCGCGGGCCGCCTCGACCGCCGCGCGCAGTTCGGCGAAAGAGGGCGCGGGGGCGTCGGCCATCGCCGTGCCCGCGTGCGGCGTGAAGGGCTGGATGATGACCTCCTGCACGTGGCCGTGGGCGCGTTGAATCGCGGCGACGGCGCGCAGCGAGTCCTCGCGCGAGCGCGCGTCTTCGCCGACGCCGACGAGGATGCCGGTCGTGAAAGGCATTCGCGCGCGGCCGGCGGCTTCGAGCGTGGCCAGCCGCCGCGCCGGCTCCTTGTCGGGGGCGAGGCGGTGCGCGGCCTTCCGGCGCAATCCGGCGTCGGCCGTCTCAAGCATCATGCCCATCGAAGGCACGAACTCGGCGAGCGCGCGCGCGTCGGCCTCGGCCACGTTCCCCACGTTGACGTGCGGCAGCAGGCCGAGGCCGAGCGCCTCGCGCGAGACGCGGGCGAGGTATTCGACGTAAGAGCCGCAGCCCTCGGCCCGCAGCGCGGCGCGCACCTCCGCCGACTGCTCGACGCCCTCGCCGCTCATGATGAGGAGTTCGGCCGCGCCCGCCGCCCGCGCCCGCCGCATCTCGGCGCGCGCCGCCTCGACCGAAACCAGACGGGCGCGCGGCCCCTCGCGCTCGACGAAGACGCAGTAGCCGCACGTGTTGCGGCACCAGTGGGTCGGCACGAGCGTCCAGCTCGGCGAGAAGGTGACGGCGCGGTCTGAGAAGGAAGGCCCCACGGCCCCGGAAATTAGCACGCGCAAAACGCGAAGTACAGTTTTTAAGAGAACGGTCGGAATCCCGGAACCCGAAACTTATTTGAGGGAGCGGGGCGCGATTAAAGGTTTAAAGTAGAAGCAACGCGGGAGGTTAGCCGGACATCTCTGCTGCGCGAAGATGTGGCTTGACCGTTCGGGAAAGGCGCAGTTATAGTCAGCCGCGGCCCCTTTCCCCGAGACCCTTTCGGCCGGGAGGCAGAAGCCGTCGGCGCTCGCCCGCGGCCGACCCCCTTGAACCCGTTTCCCCCGTTCCAGACCAGAGGTATTTAATGAAGAGCATTGCCGCCCTCGTCGCCGCCGTCCTCGCCCTGTGCGCGCCGGCCTTCGCGCAGCAGTCCGTCCCGAGCGCGGGTCAGGCCGCATCATTCTACCCGCTCGAAGAGGTGCGGACGGGGCAGAAGGGCGTGGCGCGGACGGTCTTCGCCGGGGCCGAGATGCAGGAGTTCGGCGTCGAGGTGCTGGGCGTCATGCCCGGCTTCCCGCAGCCGCGGATGTCAGTCATCATCGCGCGCCTCTCGGGGCCGAACGTCGACCGCACCAGCGTCTTCGCCGGCATGTCCGGCTCGCCCGTCTTCATCGAAGGCAAACTGGTCGGGGCCATCGCCTACGCCTTCCCCTTCTCGAAGGAGCCCATCGCCGGCATCACGCCGATCAAGCAGATGGTCGACCTCTTCGAGCGCGGGCCGGGCCTGCGCAGCGGCGAGCGCGACCAGCTCGGCTTCCGCCGCGAGCCGCGCGCCGTCTCCTACGCCCAGCTCTCGGGGGCGGACTGGAAGTCCGAGCTGCCGCAGACGAGGTTCGCGGGCGCCTCCTTCGTCGCGCCGGTCGCGGCCGGCTCGCCGCTCGTCGGCCTGCTCGGCCAGCAGTTCGCGCCCATCGCGACGCCGGTCGTCTTCAGCGGCTTCACGCCCGAGGCGTTCGCGCGCTTCTCGCCGCAGTTGCAGTCCAACGGCCTGCTGCCCGTCTCCGGCATCGGCGGCTCTTCGCCCGCCACGCCTCTGGGGAAGGTGACGGATCAGACGCTGCTGCCCGGCTCGTCCGTCAGCGTGCAGCTCGTGCGCGGCGACTACTCGGTGGCGGCTTCGGGGACGGTCACGCACCGCGACGGCGAGCGCGTCTACGCCTTCGGCCACCCGTTCCTCAGCCTCGGCTCCTCCGACATGCCGATGGCCGAGTCCACGGTGGTGACGGTCATCCCGAACACCCTGAACTCCTTCAAGCTGACGGTTCCCGGTCAGATGGTCGGGGCCATCTCGCAGGATCGGGCGACGGGCATCTACGGCCAACTCGGCCGCGCGCCGAAGATGATCCCCGTCACCATCAACCTGCACACGAGCCGCGAGGGCGTCGAGACCTACAAGTTCGAGGTCGCCAACGACGAGTTCCTGACGCCGCTGCTCCTGAACATGACCATCTACAGCACGCTCACTTCGAGCGAGCGCAGCCTCGGCAACTCGACCATCAGCGTGCGCGGCCTGATCGAGGTCAAGGGGCAGGAGCCGATTCGTCTGGAGCGCCGCTTCTCGATGCAGGGGGCGGGCATCTCGGCGGCCGGGTCGGTGGCCGCGCCGGTGGCGGCGCTGCTCTCGTCGGGCTTCGAGGGCGTCGAACTCGGCCCCGTCACGCTCGACATCGCGGCGTCCGACACGCGCCGCTCGGCCGACCTTGAGCGCGTCGCGCTCGACCGCAACGAAGTCCGCAGCGGCGAGACCGTCGAGGTGCAGGCTTACGTCCGCACCGACTCGGGCAAGCAGTTCGTGCAGCGCATCCCGGTCGAGATTCCGGCCGACGTGCCGCCCGGCCAGCTCGTCCTCTTCGTCGGCGACGGCGGGACTTTGCAGCAGGCTTCGGCCTCGCAGAGCCTCGTCCCGAAAGACCTCTCGCAGCTCGTCGGCGCCATCAACAAGCTGAAGAAGAACGACCGGCTCTACGCCAAGCTCTTCCGCATCACGCCGGGCGCCGTCATCGGCACCGACGAGATGCCGAACCTGCCGCCCTCGTTCGTCGCCACGCTCAACAGCGACCGCGCCACCGGCGGCTACACGCCGACCCTGCTCTCGCCCGTCGCCGAGAAGGAACTGCCCGCCGCCGAGTACGTCATCAACGGCCAGCAGCTCATCGGCATCACCGTCATCAGGTAGCGCCGGCGACAGCCCGCGCGGAGGGGAGGTGAGATTGAAAAGTCTCGCCTCTTTTTCGTTCGGGGGGAGGCCTCCGGCCCGCGGCGCGCGTCAGCGGCGGACGACGTGGAGGAAGCGTCTTTCGGAACCGGGGACGCGGGCCGTCTCGACGGCGAGTGGTAATTTGTCGAGCGCGTCGGACAGGGCCGGGCCGCCGAAGAGCAGCAGCACCGGCACGCGCGCCGCCCACCCGACTAACCCGGGGAGGATTTCGGCGAAGCGCTCGATGGCGCGGCAGGTGAGGAAGTCGGCCGCGGGCGGCTCCGAGTCCTCGAACCTGCGGGCGACGACCGCAGCCGCCTCGGCCCGCCCCACCTCGCGCAGCGCCTCGCGCAGGAAGATGGACTTTTTCTGCGACGACTCGAAGAGCGTGGCGCGCAGGTCGGGCCGGACGATCAGGCACGGGACGGCCGGCAGCCCCGCGCCCGAGCCGACATCGACGAACGAAGCGCCCGGGGTCAGAAAGCGGAGCGCGAGGAGCGATTCGAGGACGTGGCGGGCGGCGAACTCCGCCGGCGGGCAGGGCGCGACGAGGTGGAGGCGCGCGTTCCAGCGCGCGACGACCTCGAAGTAGGCGCGCAGCCCGGCGCGTTCGGCCCCGCCGAGCGTCACGCCGAAGCCGCCGGCGCGCGCCCGCAGCGCTTTGTCAAACTCGTCGCCGGGTGATAGTTTCTGGTCAGTCATCGTACACTACCGTACAGGCGAGCATAACGGATGTCCGACCCGAAGCACAGCGAGAGGCTCACGACGGCGAACCTCGCCGCCGAGCACGAGCGCCTCGGCCGCGAAGCGCTCCGCATCATCAGGGATTACGCCCGCTCGCTCGACGCGGCCCCCGTCTGCTCGACCGCCACGCCCGCCGACCTCGAACGCCTCTTCGACGAGCCGCTGCCCGAAGAGGGCCAAAGCGCCGAAGAGATTTTCGGCCGGTTCGAGCGCGACCTGCTCCCGCACGCGATGAACATCCCGAGCCCGCGCTACTACGGGCTGTTCAACCCGACGCCCCTGCCCGTCGCCGTCTGGGCCGACGCGCTCGCCTCGGCCATCAACCAGAACGGCGCGGCGTGGCGCAACTCGCCCTCGGCCAGCGTCGTCGAGGCCCGCGTGCTGCGCTGGCTGTGCCGGCTCATCGGCTACCCCGCGGAGAGTTTCGGGACGCTGACGAGCGGCGGGTCGGAGGCGAACCTGCTCGGGCTCAAGTGCGCGCGCGACCGCGCCGCGCCGGGCGCCCGCGACCGCGGCGTGCGGGCCTCCGGGGCGCGGGGCGACCTCGTCGTCTACGCCTCCGAGCAGTGCCATTACTCGCTCGTCAAGTGCGTGGACATCCTCGGCCTCGGCCGCGAGAACCTGCGCAAGATAGAGACCGACGCGCGCTTCCACATCCGCACAGACCTCCTGCGCGCGGCGATCGAGCGTGACCTCGCCGCGGGCCACACGCCCGTCTGCGTCGCCGGCGCGGCGGGCGCGACCTCGACCGGCGTCGTCGACCCGCTCGACGAACTGGCCGACCTCGCCGCCGAGTTCGGGCTCTGGCTCCACGTGGACGCGGCCTACGGCGGCGGCCTCGCGCTCTCGGAGCGGCACCGCGGACGTTTGCGCGGCATCGAGCGCGCCGACTCCGTCACCATCGACCCGCACAAGTGGTTCTTCGTGCCCTTCGCCTGCGGCGCGGTGCTCGTGCGCGGCGGCGGGCGGGTGCTGCGCGACGCCTTCGACATCACGCCCGAGTACCTCAGCGAAGACCGCGGCGGCGCGGACGTGGAGTACGACTTCTTCCGCTACGGGCAGCTCGGCACGCGCCGCTTCAACGCGCTCAAAATCTGGATGGCGCTCAAGCGCCTCGGCCGCCGCGGCTACGCCGAGATCGTCGAGCGGCAGATCGAGCTGACCCGGCACCTCGCCGCGCGGCTCGACGCGCTGGAAGATTTCGAGCGCGTGGGCGAGGTCGAGACGGCGCTCTGCTGCGCGCGCTTCCTGCCCGCGGGCTTTCGGGGGAAGACGGGCGCGGAGCAGGACGAGTTGCAGAGGGCCTTGCAGCGGCGCGTCGAGCGGGGCGGCGGGGCGTGGCTGGCGACGACCGTCCTGCACGGCCGCCGCGCCCTGCGCGTCAACGTCAACAGCTACCTCACCGAGCGGCGTCACGTCGACGATCTGGTAGAATTACTCGGCCGCGAAGGCGCGCGGCTGCTGGACGAAGGGGGGACACGATGAGACTCGCCCTGATTCGCGCGTTACCGCTCACTCTCCTCTGCCTTTCGGCCGTCACGGCCGCCGCGCGCGCGCAGGCCCCCGCCGGGACGCGGGCCGCGAGCGCCGACGCGCCCTC
>DATMVI010000557.1:0-4162 GCA_035563275.1 Pyrinomonadaceae bacterium | reverse complement strand
GGCGGCCGTCAGGTAGACGGGCAGGCCGACGAGCGCGCTCATCAGCATCATCCCGCCGATCGAGCCGACGCCGAAGACGAGGACGTAGAGGAGGGCGAGGGCCGGCGTGCCGATGGTCGAGACGACAAGGAGCATCAGGGCGGCGCTGCCGGCGAGGCCGTGAACCATACCGACGGCCAGCGAGCGCGCGTCGAGTCGCAGCCCGTGGTGCGTGTGAGTGCCCGCCTCCGGCGGGTGGTCGTGGACGTGCGGGTGCGCGTGCTCGCGCCCGCCGTGGCGGTGGACGTGGAGGTGGACGCGGCCGCCGCGCGCGAGTTTGCGCAGGGCGTTCGCGCCGAGCGCGACGAGCATCAGGCCGACGCAGAACTCGAGCGCCAGCGCCGTGCGCTCGCTCGGGCGGACGCCGAGCAGGACGACGGCCGCGCCCGCCGCCAGCAGCGAGAGCGTGTGGCCGACGCCCCACAGCCCGCCCACCAGCACCGAACTGAGGACGCTCTTGCGCTCGCTGACGATGGCCGCGACGGCCGCCACGTGGTCGGCCTCGACGGCGTGGCGGACGCCCAGCACGAAGCCGAAGGCCAGCACCGATGCTGCCGAGATGGAATCCATAATGAATACGGCGGTCAAACGGCCCCCGGGGTGTGGACGTGTGTTTCGAGCTTTGCGCGTAAGTAAGTCGCGGCCCATGTTACTTCGTCGGGCGCCCCCGCGACCAGCGCGCCGGGCGGCCGCGGCCGGGCTATAATGCTCGGGTTCGTCTTCGGCGGCGGGCCTCGCCGACGGTCGCGCGCCGCCGCGTGAGATTAGCGGGGGAGGGGTCTATGAGCGACAGACATTTTGAAGAGGCCCGCGAGTTCTGGGACAGCGCCGCCGAAGACTGGCGGATTCAGGTGGGCGACGAGGGCGACAGCAACCGGCGGCTCAACTCCGACCCGGTGCTGTGGGAGTTCGCCGGCGACGTGAGCGGGCTCGACGTGCTCGACGCGGGCTGCGGCACGGGTTACCTGTCGAGGAAGCTGAGCGAGCGGGGCGCGCGCGTGACCGGCGTGGACTTCTCCGAACGGATGATCGAGATCGCGCGGGCCGAGGGGCGCGGCATAGACTTCCGCGTGGACTCCGCCTCCGAGCTGGCCACGGTCGGCGACGGGCAGTTCGACCTGTTGGTCTCGAACTACGTGCTCATGGACATCCCCGACCTCGAAGCGACGGCGGCGGCCTTCAGCCGCGTCCTGAAGGCCGGCGGCGCGGCCGTCCTCGTCTTCTCACACCCCTGCTTCCCGCAGGGCCGCGCGGCCGTCTCGGACGACGGCCGCGAGGTCACATACCGCTGGGACTTCTCTTACTTCGAGCGCAGGAAGTGTACGGACGGGCCGTGGGGCCACTTCAAGTCGGAGTTCATCTGGTTCCACCGGCCGCTCTCGGATTACTGGAAGGCGTTCGCGGCGGCGGGCTTCGGCGTCGAGCGGTTCGAGGAGCCGAGGATCACGGAGGAGAGGTTTCATCTGGCCGGCGACGAGAAGAAGCTTTTGGGCAACCTGCTCCGCCCCTACTCGGTCGCCTTCAAGCTGCGGAAGAACCGCTGAGCCCTTCACCACTCGACGAACGTCGCGCCCTCGCCCGGGCGGCCCGCGTCGCGGAACTGCTCGCCGCCCCCGCGCCGGCGGCTGATGTGCTCCTCGGTCGTGTCCTGCGTGACGACTTCGTAGAGCGTGGCCTCCTTGCCGGGGAGCTTGCGGAGGATGCGGCCGAGGCGCTGGACGTGCTCGCGCGTCGAACCCGACCCCGAGAGGACGATGGCGATCGAGGCGTCGGGGATGTTGACGCCCTCGTTCAAGACCTTCGAGGTGGCGAGCGCCAGAACCTCGCCCGCGTTGTAGGCTTCGAGCCACGCCCGCCGCTCCTTGACGGGCGTGGCGTGCGTGATGGCCGGGATGAGGAACTTCTGCGAGATGCGGTAGACCATCTCGTTCTCGGCCGTGAAGATCAGAACCTTCTCGCGGCGGTGGCGCTGCAACAGCTCGGCCAGCACGCGCAGCTTCGCGTCCGTCCCGAGAGCGATGCGCTTCGACTCGCGGTAGGCCATCATCGCGCGCCGGCCCTCGCTCGAACGCGCGCTCGCGGCGACGAACAGCTGCCACCCCATGAGGGTGCTCAGCCCGATCCCCTTCACCTTCAAAAACGCGCGGAAGATTTCGCGCTCGCGCTCGTAAGCCTCGCGCTCCTCCCGGCTCAACTCGACCCTCAGGCGCACGACCGAATAGTCGGAAAGGTACTCGCCGGCCAGCTCGTGCGTCTCGCGCCGCAGGACGAAGGGGCCGATGAGATTTTCGAGCAGGCTCTCCGCGCCGTCGGCCCGCTCGGGCGTGGCGGTGAGGCCGAGGCGGAAGGGGGCGATCGACATCTCCGCGGCGACGCGGTGGACGCCCGACGGCAGGTGGTGACACTCGTCGAAGACGAGGAGGCCGAACTGGTTGCCGAGCCGCTCCATGAAGCGGAAGGCCGAGGCGTAGGTCGTCACCGTCAGCGCGCCCAGCTCGAAGTAGCCGCCGCCGACGAGGCCGACCTCGGCGCGGAAGCAGGAGAGCAAAAGGTCGTACCACTGGTTCATCAGGTCGAGCGTCGGCACGACGACCAGCGTCGAGCGCTTCACCTGCTCGACGGCCATCTGCGCGACGAGGCTCTTGCCCGCGCCGGTCGGCAGCACGACGACGCCGCGCGACCCGGCCCTGCGCCACCCGGCGATGGCCTCCTCCTGATACGGCCGCGGCTCGACGAGCAGCTTGGTCGGGAAGTCGAACTCGTGGTAGGCGCGCGCGCGGTCTTCGTAAGGCGTCTTCGAGCGGACGAGCTCCGTCAAGACCTCGCGGTAGGCCCAAGCCGGCGCGCGCCAGCGCATCACGCGCTCGTCCCAGCGGAACGCCGAAGGCACACGCGCCTCGCGCCCCGCCCCGTCGAGCAGGAGCGTGCCGGACTCGAACCGTAGGACGATGGGAGCCTCGCTCATCAGGAGAAGAGTACACAAGGCGGTGGCGGGTGTCAGGTGATGGGTGGCGGGCAGGCAAGTTATCTTTAACCCGTCACCCGGCACCCGACACCCGCCGCCCGTTCTTCACGCCGCCGCCTTCTTCATCAACATGCCTTTGAGGATGGAGAGCGCTTCGGAGCGGTCGGCTTCCGTCAGCGACTCGACGCCGCCCGCGCCGAACTTCTTCCGCACCCAAGCGTCCAACTGCTCCTCGGTCTTGCCGAGCGCGCGGCAGGCGGCGCGTATCTCGGCCGCGAGGCTGACGGCGCCCACCTCGGCGTGAGTCACGTCGAAGACCGCGGCCGGGCCGGCCGGCGCGGGCGGCGCGTGCATGTCCTCCACGTCCTGCGTGAAAAACTCGGAGGCGTTGACGGCGAGCAGGACGGCCCCGACCAAGCTGCGTTTCTGCGCCATCTTCTGGATGGTGTTGACCTGATCGGCGATGTCGGGGTTGAAGACGCGGCCGGTCTGCTGCGACTCGATGGCTTCGTCGCCGTCGCGGAACTTCGCGCCGCAGCCGCCGCGCTTCTTGAAACAGAGCCAGCCTCCCCCGTACTCCTCGCGCCCCTTGATGATGGCGGCCTGCGCGCAGACGGGGCAGACGCGCTGCGACTCGCGCCAACGGTACTTCGTCTCGCGCGAGTTGCACGAGCCGTCGGACTCGGCGATGAGCAGGTCGCCGCGCGAGAGTTGGCAGCGGTAGAGGTAGTAGAAGAAAGGCTCGCCGCCGTGCCCCTCGCCCGTCCAGTCCTCGATGCGCTCCAGCAGTTGGAACCGCGTCGAGAGGCCGAAGAAGGTGGTCAGCTTCTCCGCGCCGGGCTTGAGGAGCGTCCGCTTCTCCGTGCCGGGGATGACGCCGTAGTCAACATCCCTGCGCAGCACGCGGCTCACGAACTCCGTCACCGCGCTGTAGCGCTCGACCGCCAGCTCAATCGACATCGCCGGCATGAACTGCGAACGCTCGACCGCCGCCAGCGACACGCCCGCCTCAGACGGTCCGTTGACATCTCCACTCATACCAACCCCTTGAACGGGTGACAGGTGACAGGTGGCAGGACAGTACAACTTGTCTTTTCTTGTCACCCGTCACCTGTTTTAGAAAGGTATTTCGTCGTCTTCCAACCGCGGCGCGGGGGC
>DATMVI010000556.1:0-6066 GCA_035563275.1 Pyrinomonadaceae bacterium | reverse complement strand
CGCTCGGCCGCCGCCGGCGTCGCCCCCGCGGTCTCGAACAGCTTGTCCACGAACTGCTCGGCCGTCATCGTCAGGGGGAACTCGGCCACGAACTCGGGCCGCTGCACCCACGCGCGCGCGAATTCGAGCGTGTTGGCGCGCAGCTGCTCCTCCCAGTTGCCGACGCCGACCACGACGCCGCGGTGTATCTCGCGCATGTCGCGCAGGAACTCGCGGTAGCGCGGCAGGCCGCGCGGCCTCTGCGGCGTGTCGCCGAAAGATGTCCTGTAGAGGCGGATCACGCGGTAGCCGGTCTCCTGAAACTCGATGGAGAGGAAGAAGGCGGTCGAGACGTGCTGGCGCTGGAGGTCGAGGCAGGCGGCGTCCGCGCCGCAGTCGTCGAGCTGGCGCGTCCAGAACATGTGCCCGGCCGGGTCGTGCTGGCGGCCGAGGAAGTCGTGGTAGTGCTGGCCGACGAAGGCGGCGTTAACGTCTATGACGTTGTCGAAGACCTCGGTCGGGTCGTCGAGGATGTGGATGACCGCGGTGGAGGGCGAGCCGACCGAGGCCGTGCCGGTCGGGTTCGAGAGCGAGACGTTGAAGGTCTCCTCGCCCTCGTCCTTCGAGTCCTCGTTGACGAGGAGGTCGAAGGTCAGGCGCGAGACGCCGGCCGGGAAGCGGAGCGTGCCGAGCGCGGTGGTGTAGTCCCGCCGCTCGGAGGCCGTGCCGTCCGCGGTCTCGAAGTCCACGGTCGCCGCCGCCGTGAGGTTGCCCGTGCGCGTGACGGCGACGGTGACGAAGGTGATCTCCTCACGTACGGCGTAGCCCGCCTTCTCGAACCTGAAGGTCGAGGTCGTCGGCGTCGGAGTCGGGGTCGGTGTTGGTGTCGGGGTCGGCGTGGGAGTCGGGGTGGGCGTGGCGTTGCAGGTCGCCCCGGTCGCGCCGCTGAGCTTGAAGATGAAAGCGTCTCTGGAGCCGGCGTTGCTGGCCTGAATCGGGGCGGCCGTGGGGAAGTTGGTCGAGGCGGTCTGGCCGGTGACGTAGGCGTTGCCGGCGGCGTCGGCCGCGATGCCGAAAGCATCTTCGGCCCCGTTGCCGCCGACGTAGGTCGAGTAAGAGAGCGTGTTGCCGGCCGCGTTGAACTTCGTCACGAAGGCGTCGGTCGAAGCGCCGCGCACGCACTGGATGGCCCTGACGGTGGGGAAGTTGTTGAACGAGGAGGTAGTCCCGGCCACGTAGACGTTGTTGGCCGAGTCGAGCGCCACGTTGCGGCCGATCTCGCCGCCCGTGCCGCCGAGGTAGGTGGAGAAGAAGAAGGCCGAGCCGTCCGCGACGACTTTCGAGACGAAGGCGTCCTGCCCGCCGCCGGCGTTGTCGGCCTGAAAGGCGTTGGCCGTCGGGAAGTTGATCGAGAGCGTCTGCCCGACGGGGTAGGCGTTGCCGGCCGAGTCGGCCGCGATGTCTTCGCCCACGTCCAAGCCGCTGCCGCCGAGGTAGGTGGAGTAGATGAAGGCCGAGCCGTCCGCGATGACTTTCGACACGTAGGCATCGCTGGCGCCGCCGCCGTACGTGGCCTGTAAGGCGTTGGCGAGGGGGAAGTCGGTCGAGGAGGCTGTGCGCCCCGTCACGTAGGCGTTGCCATCTGAGTCCACGGCGACGCCGTTGCCGTCGTCGTTGTCGCTGCCGCCGAGGTAGGTGGAATAGACGAGCGCCGAGCCGTCCGCGTCGATCTTCGCCAGATAGGCGTCGGTCGAGCCGCCGCCGAACGCGGCCTGGATGGGGTTGAGCGTGGGGAAGTTGTCGGAGAAGGTGGTGCCGGTGACGTAGGCGTTGCCGGCCGAGTCCACGGCGATGCCCCGGCCGAATTCGCTGCTCTCGTCGCCGCCGAGGTAGGTGGAATAGACGAGCGCCGAGCCGTCCGCGGCGAGCCGGGCGACGAAGGCGTCCTCGTTGGTGGTGCCGCGCGTGGCGTCGATGGCGTTGACGGTGGGGAAGTTGGTCGAGGCGGTCTGGCCGGTGACGTGGGCGCGGCCGGAGGAATCGACCGCGAGGCCGAAGCAGCGGTCTAGGTCGCCGCCGCCGAGGTAAGTGGAGTAGACGAGGTTCGAGCCGGTCGCGTCGAGCTTGGCGACGAAAACGTCTTCGTTGCCGGCGTTGTCGGCCTGGAAGGCGCCGGCCGTGGGGAAGTTGATCGAGAGGGTCGAGCCGCAGACGTAGGCGTTGCCGGCCGAGTCCACCGCGATGTCGTTGCCGCTGCCGAGGCTGCCTTCGGCGCCCGTGCCGCCGAGGTAGGTCGAGTAGATGAGCACGGGGTCGATGACGAGCGGCCGGCTCGGGTCGTAGTCGCCGAGGGCGAAGCCGACGCGCCCGTCCTCGCCGATCGCGTAGCCGCCCTCGACGGCGCGGCGCTCCCCGCCGGCCTCCTGATAGACGAACGGCTTCGGCTGCCGGATGACCTCCTCGCCGAGCGCCAGCAGCAGCTCGCCGTCCGCGCCTAACTCGACTCTGTCCGCGCCCTCGAAGTGGAGTTTGACGGCGCGCGGGTCGCGGCCGGGCGCGACCACGAAGTCGTATTCGAGCTGGCGCTGGTTGCCGTAGTAGACGAGGTCGACGCCGGGATAGACCTCGCGGTAGCGCACGCGCGCGAAGGTCGGAACCTCTGTGCGCCACGCGGCCGGGTCGCCGCCGACGAGGTAGTTGACCTTGCCCCCCAACTCGCCCGCGCCCTCGACCGGCGCGCCCTTGTCCGAGCCGACGAGCTTCATGCGCAGCACCGCGGGAGTCTCGGCCGCGGCGTCGCCCGCCTGCCCCGAGAGGACGAAGACGGCCTCGTCCGGCTTCAGGAAGAGCGCGTAGCCCGCGCCGCGCGCCGTGAAGTTGACGGCCTCGGCGGTCTGCCCGCGGTTGGCCTCGAAGGCGAGCGGGATGCGGCCGTAGCCTTCGCGCGCCCGCGCGACATCTGTCGGGGACAAGGCGGCGCGTGGCGCCGCGGCGCGACGGCCGACGACGGCCGCCGACACGAAGAGAAGGGCGGCGGCGCAAATGAGCATGAAAGATTGGACGGTTCGGCCTCTGGCGAGTGTGCGGTCAAGGGTCATGTTGTCCTCGTCTTGGTGTGAGACGGCGCGGGGACGCCGCGGGGTCTGATACCGGAGCGACGCGCGGCGGCGCGGGCAGGGGGATTAGCGCCCGGTGCCGCAGCCTCTCAATTAACAGCGCGTCATACTACGCTAGAAACCCGCACGCGCGGCAAAAAAAACGGAAAATTTCTCAGCGCCCGCCGCGGCGGAGGGGGCGGGGCGGGCGGGCAGATGGCTATTGCAAAATAGTGCGGTGGCGGTTAGATTGTCGGCGGAAATACCCGAACAAGGTGGAGGTCTCCCCCGTCGTACAGGGTACGCCTCTGCGTCACAGTCAAACCCTGGAGGAAAGGAACCGTGCCGTTAGGAACATGCCCCGAATGTGATGCCGAAGTCCACGTCGATACCGACGCCGACAAGGGCGACGCCGTGACGTGCGAGGAGTGTGGAACCGCTTTGGAGATCGTCGGCCTCGACCCGGTCGAGCTCGACATCGTCGAGGACGAGGACGACGAAGAGGACTACGGCGACGAGGAGGACGAGGAATATTAAAAACAGTCCGGAGCCCGGAGACAGGGACGACTTCCGGACTCCGGACTTTATTTACCGTCGCTTTTGTATCCCGTGCGGTTCTGGCGGACGAAGAGGCCGGCGGGGGCTTCCACGCGGAGGGTGTGGAAGCGCCCGTCGCGCCTCTTTTCTTCGGGCGGGTAGAAGGCGATGACGTAGGTCGAGGTGACCTCCTCGGCCAGCGCGCGGAAGAGCGGCTCGTAGTCTTTGGCGTCGGCGTAGACGTTCGAGCCGCCGGTCTTCTCGGCCAGCCCGCTCACGTCGAGCGGCGTCGGCAGCGGGGCGCGGTCGTTCGAGGCCAGCAGCCGCGAGTAGGAGGGCAGCGTCACCGTGTAGACGCTCACTTCGGCCTCGTTGGCGCGCTCGATGAC
This sequence comes from Pyrinomonadaceae bacterium, assembly GCA_035563275.1. Classification (GTDB taxonomy): domain Bacteria; phylum Acidobacteriota; class Blastocatellia; order Pyrinomonadales; family Pyrinomonadaceae; genus QHXN01. The sequence continues at coordinate 2,066 of DATMVI010000556.1, read as the reverse complement.
GGTGCGCGGCGTGACGTTGTCGCCGACGGGGAAGCCGTCGGTGATGACGACGACGGCGCGCTTCATCAGCCGCCGGTCGCGCGTGCGCGGGGCCTTGCGCGCGAGCAGGCGGACGGCGTCGTCCACGGCGTCGTAGGTGTGAGTCGAAAGCCCCTCGGTCTCGCGGCCGAGCTTCTCGAAGGCGCGGCGCATCTTGGCGGGTTCGGCCGTCAGCCCCTGAAGGACTTTGGCCGTCGTGCCGAAGCTCATCAGCGCGAACATCGACGCCCGCCCGGCGAGCCTCTCCACGAAGGCGTTCATCGCGCCGCGCAGCCGCGCCATCTCCCCGTCCGTCATGCTGCCCGACACGTCCACGGCGAAGACGGCGGCCACCGGCCGCTCGACGCCGCCGCGCCGCTCGACGTTGACGAAGGCGACCTCGCGCGGCGCGCCGTCCTCGTAGAGCTTGAAGTCCTCGGCGCGCAGGCCCCGGACGGGACGCCCCTGCGCGTCCGTCACCGTCACCTCGACCAACACCATGTCGGTGTCGATCTTCAGCACCTCGTCCTCGTCAATCTCGAAGGGCTGCTGCTGGGCGCGCGCAGGCAGGGCGAGGCCGAGCGCGAGGGCCGAGACGAGGCAAGCGAGGGCGTAGCGCCTGAGGGCGGACGCGCGGGCGGGGGATTCTGAAAACTTTTTCATGTCTCTTTCGTGCTGCGCGGGGAGCGGCGGGCGGCGGCGCATTATACGCCCTCGCGGGCGCGGCGCGCCAGAGCCTTTTCCGCCGCGGCGGCGGGCAACAAGGGGCGGCCCCGGCCGCATCAACAAGACGGCCCGCGCCCCGGCCCCGTGCTATAATTTTGCCGCCTGAGCTTTGATGCCTCCCGGCGGCCGAAAGAAAGACTCGAAGGCGATGCCCCGAACGGAAATTTTTTTCAGGACTGATTTGCTGGCGAGGCTCGCGCTCGCCCTGCTGCTGCTCGCCTCGGCGCTGCCCGCGCCCGCGCAGAAGGGGGCGCAGAAGGCGGAGACGGGCGGCGTCCGCGGCCGCGTCAAGGTCGGCGCGGGCAACCCCGAAGGCATCGCCGTCAGCGTCCGCGAGGGCGACCGCGAGGTGAAGGCGGCGCGGACGAACGCGAAAGGCGAGTTCGAGGTCGGCGGCCTCGCGCCCGGCCGCTACGGGCTGACCTTCCGCAAGGCCGGCTTGCAGGTCGGGCGGATGAACGTCGAGGTGCGGGCCGGCAAGTTCGTCTCGCTCAAGGACAAGCTTTTCCTGCCGGTGGACGAGGGGGCCATCGCCTTCATCCGCGGCAGCGTCTTTACGCCGGCCGGCGCGAGCTACGCCGGGGCGCGCGTCGAGCTGGAGCTGCTCCGCGAGGACGGCACGTCGAAGAAGCTCGACAGCCGCGTGACGAACAGCCTCGGGCAGTTCGGCTTCCGCCTGACGCCGGAGCCGGCGCGCTACCGCGTCACGGCCCGCGCCGACGGGGCCGCGACGGCCACCTCCGAGGTCACGGTTGACAGCGCGGCCATCTTCCGCGTCGCGCTCACACTCGCGCCGCGCCCGTGAGCCGGCGCGGCCTTCTCTTCAAACTCTCTTGGACAGAGACGCGCACGCATCGAAGGACGGGACGCGCGAAGAGTTCGTGACGGCGCGCCAGCTCGCCGCTTTCCTACAGGTGAGCGAGTCCACGGTGCGCCGCCTCGCGCGCGAGGGCCGCATCCCCTCGGTGCGCCTCACGCCGCGCCTCATCCGCTTCAACCTCAAGGCCGTCTGCCGCGCCCTCGACGGCGACTCGCGCCCGCGCCAATCCAAACAGGCCCACGAAACTGACGACCCGCAACTCACCTTCGCCGAAATGCTCTGAGGAAAAGTTTCGGGTTGCGGGTTGAAGACAAAGCGCCGGCCGCGAAGTCGATGCTTCAGGGCCGGCGCTTCATCTTCTGTTTTTAACTCGCAACCCGCAGCCCGAAACTTTTTTAGTTTTCCTCTTCGGGCGGCTCGTCCTCGCCGGCGTCTTCCCCGTCGGGAGGGCGCGGGAGCCGGCTGCGGACGTTGAGGAACCACGCGACGGCCCCGAGGGCCG
>DATMVI010000555.1:0-3294 GCA_035563275.1 Pyrinomonadaceae bacterium | reverse complement strand
GCCGGGCGGCGCCTTCCCGGCCGCGCAGGCGAAGCTGGTCATCCAGAGGCATCCGTCCGGGGGCCACGTAGTTCAACCTTACGGCGACGTGATCCAGCGCATTGACTGGGAGTGGTGGAAAAACTACGGCTACAACGCGGTCAGCAGCCTGCAATCACTCGGGACGATCGCCACGTCAATCGCCGTCGCCGCGCAGGCCACGGGTTGGGGCTGGGCCGGGCCGGCGCTGGTCGCGGCAGTCCCGGGGGTCATCAAGCTTGTTTGGGACAAGCTCTTCGACGGGGGAGATATCAACTACAGCGAAGAGACGAAAAAGAAGATGGGGATCAAACTGATGTCCCTCGCTACGGACATCGTCTCGATGCTTCTCCCCGTCATCTTAACCGGGGCCGCCGTAGACCCCGGGGCGAAAACCGCCGCGATCGGGAGCGTCGCCGCCGTCATCGCCGCCGCCAGTTGGGTGGTGGTTGCCACCTTCACCGACAACTACGACTCGTGGGAGAAGTTGATCTTCACGTACGTGAAGGAGAAGATCGGCGCCTTCCGGCAGGGGGAACGGGCTCAGTTAGTGCCGGTTTAAGTCCCCGCGCCCTTCCCGACGCGAGCCGGCCTGAAGACCGAGACACAATAAGGCGACGCCGCCCGCCGCGCCGGCTCGCGGTCGGGCGCTCGCCGTTACCGGCGGCCTCCCGCGTACACCCTCCCCCTGACCAAGCCGCCCCTTTTAAGTGAGTAGATGGCGCGGTAAAAATACTTAGGCAGGCACGTCACGTCGTCCACTTCGCAACCGTAAACGGTCACGTAAATCTTCCCGTTCCTAAATGATTCGATCCTACCCGCCAGCTCGATTGAGTTGTCTTCGTTAAATTTAAGGAAGCCCTTCCCGGCGGCGAAGCGATACTCGCCTTCAGCGGGCGAGGTTGACGAAGAGGCTGATGACGAGCGAGTTCGAGAAGTCTATGAAGAACGCGCCGACGATGGGCACGTAGAGGAAGCTGCGCGGGGCGGGGCCGTAGCGCGCCGTGAGCGCCTCCATGTTGGCGACGGCGTTGGCCGTGATGCCGAGGCCGAAGCCGACGTGCCCGCCCGCCGTCACCGCCGCCTCGTAGTCGCGCCCCATCAGCACGAACGTCACCGCGACGGCGTACAGGATCATGACCACGACCTGCGCGGCGAGGATGACGAGCATCGGCAGCGCGAGGCCCGCCACCTTCCACAGCTCCAGACTCATCAGCGCCAGCACGAGGAAGAGCGCGAGCGCCACGCCCGAGAGCGCCTCGACCGCGCGGACGTTGACGCGGAACCAGCCCGTGCGGTCGTCCACGTTGCGCACGACGGCCGCGCAGACCATCGCGCCGATGTAGTCCGGCAGCGTGAACGAAGGGTGGCGCGCGAGGAGGCTCACGAGCGCGCCGACGCCCATCACCAGCAGGATCAGCAGCAGGTTGTGCAGCAGCACGCCGCCCGTCAACTCGCCCTCGGGCGCGGCCCACTCGCGCCCCGCCGCCTCCGACTCGTCAACCAGATCGACCGTCGGGCTGAGCGCCCAGAACTCGTCCTCCCGCCCGCCGCGCGCCGCGCCGGCGTCGCCCGCGAGTTTGAAGCGGCGGATGAGGGCGGTGGCGACGGGGTTGCCGACGAGGCTGGCGGTGAAGATGCCGAACATGGCCGAGGCGATGATGAGCGCGCCCGCGCCGGGGACGCCCGCCGCCTCGAAGCGCTCGGCCCACGCGAGGCCCGTCGCCGGCCCGCCCGTCAGCGTCAGCGCTCCGCAGATGACGCCGAGCAGCGGCGGCGCGCCGAGCGCCAGCGCCGCGGCGATGCCGACCGCGTTCTGCGCCAAGGCCGTCAGCGTCGCCAGCAGCCAGAAGAAGCCCATCCGCCACCCGCCCGCGCGCAGCAGCCCGAGCGTCGCGTTCAGCCCGATGGTGGTGAAGAAGGCGGTCTGGAGCGGGCCGCGCAGGGAGGTGTTGAGCGAGACGCCGAGCGCGCCCTGCGAACGCAACGCGAGGACGAGGAGCGCGCAGAGCAGCCCGCCGATGGCCGCCGCCGGGATGTTCGCCCGCGAGAAGAGGGGCACGCGCCGCTGCACGAAGTAGCCAGCGAACAAAAACAGCGCCGCCAGCGCCAGCGTCAGGATGAGATCGAACTTGACGGTTCGCAGGCCCTCGACGACGGTCGTTTCCAACTCGCACCACCCCGGAGAGAATTCTTAACTTTAGATTTTGATTTGCGATTGGGAGTCGTCGGCCGTCAATCGAAGACAAAAAACCGACGACCGGCGACTGGCGACTGATGACTGATAAGACTTGCGGGGCGTAGTGTATCATTGAGCCGCCGCCGCTCGGTAGCGCTTTCCCGAACAGTCGTCAGGGCTTTTCAGGTGGATCAACTCGTCACACACTTGCGCGGCCTCACGGGCCGCGACCGCGTCATCTCCGACCCGGAGGAGCTGCTCGTCTACGAGTGCGACGGCGTGCCGCACTACAAGGCGCGGCCGCGCGCGGTCGTCTTCCCCGCCTCGACCGAAGAGGTCGCCGCGGTGATGCGCGCGCTCTCCGAGGCGCGCGTGGCGCACGCGCCGCGCGGCGCGGGGACGGGGCTGTCGGGCGGGGCCTTGGCCGTGGGCGGCGGCGTGCAACTCTCTCTGGCGCGGATGCGGCGCGTGCTGAAGGTGGACGCTGAGAACCTGCTCGCCGTGGTCGAGGCCGGCGTCGTCAACTCTCAGGTGTCGCGCGCGGCGGCGCGCTTCGGCCTCCACTACGCGCCCGACCCTTCGAGTCAGGCGACCTGCACCGTCGGCGGCAACGTGGCCGAGAACGCCGGCGGCATCCACTGCCTGAAGTACGGGACGACGGTGGATCACGTGCTGGGGCTGAAGGTCGTCTTGTCGGACGGCCGCGTGGTCGAGTTGGGCGGCGCGGGCGGCGAGGCGGCGGGCTACGACCTCGCCGGCCTCTTCGTCGGCTCCGAGGGGACTTTCGGCGTGGCGACCGAGGCGACGCTGCGGCTGACGCCGGTCGCGCCGTCGGTGCGGACGCTGCTCGCCGACTTCGCGAGCCTCGACGACGCGAGCCGCGCCGTCTCGGCCGTCGTCGCCGCCGGGATCATCCCGGCCGCGCTGGAGATGGTTGACGGCGAGACGATCCGCGCCGTCGAGCGGAGCGTCTTCGCGGCGGGCCTGCCGGCCGACGCCGAGGCCGCGCTGCTCGTCGAGCTGGACGGGTTCGAGGCGGGGCTGGACGCGGAGGTCGGGCGCGTCCGCGCCCTCTGCGTGGGGCACGGCGCGCGCGG
>DATMVI010000554.1:0-2038 GCA_035563275.1 Pyrinomonadaceae bacterium | reverse complement strand
GTGGCGCTCTTCGCCGTGGCGCTCGCCGCCGGACTCTACTTCTACCTCGGCGGCGCGCGGGGCGACGGGCCGGCCGCCTTCCGCGGCGCGCAGCCCATCAAGATCACCACGTCGGGCAACGTCCGCAGCGCGGCCCTCTCGCCCGACGGCAAGCTCGTCGCCTTCGTGGTGGACGAGGGCGGGCGGCGGGGCCTCTGGGCGCGGCAGGTCGCCGTCTCGAACAGCGTGCGGCTGGTTCCGCCCTCGGACTTCACCTACTTCGGCCTCGTCTTCTCGCGCGACGGGACTTACGTTTACTTCGTCGCCTCCGAGCAGGACGGCCGCCGCGGCGACCTCTACCGCGTGCCCGCGCTCGGCGGCTCGGTGCAGAAGCTTCGCGCCGGGGTGGACAGCCCGATCGGCCTCTCGCAGGACGGCAAGCATCTGGCCTTCGTCGCGCGCGACGCCGGGCGCGGCCGCGCGACCGTCTACGTCACGGATCAGGACGGCGCGGGCGAGCGCGAGGTGGCCGCGCGCCAGTTCCCCGAGCACTTCTCGACGACCCCCGCGCCCGCGTGGTCGAACGACGGCTCGCGGCTCGCGCTCGTGGTCGAGTCGTCGGACGCCAACGGCTTCTTCCTCAAGGCGGTCGAGGTGGAGGTCGAGGGCGGGGCCGAGCGGCAGTTGACGCCGGCGCGGTGGAGCGAGCTCAGCCAGATGCGGTGGCTGGCGGGCGACGGCGGGCTGCTGGTGACGGGCAACGACGGCAACTCTTCGATGTCGCAGCTCTGGCACGTCTCCTACCCCGGCGGCGCGGCCGAGCGCCTGACGCACGACCTCAACGACTACCGCGGCCTGAGCCTCTCGGCCGACTCGCAGCACCTCGTCTCGGTGCAGAGCCAGACCCTGACGAACGTCTTCCTCGCGCCGCGCGAAGACTACGGGCGGCCGGCGCAGATCACCTCGGGCGCGGGCCGCTACGTCGACCTCTCGTGGACGCCGGAGGGGCGCGTCCTCTTCGCCTCGGACGCGAGCGGCAACGCCGACATCTGGGAGATGGCGGCCGACGGCGGCGACCACGCGCAACTGACGGCCGGGGCCGGCCGCAACTACGGGCCGGTCTCGACGCCCGACGGCCGCCACGTCCTCTTCCACTCGAACCGCTCGGGCAAGTGGCAAATCTGGCGGATGGACCGCGACGGCAGCAACCCCTTCCGCGTGACGCGCGACGACGGCAACAGCAACTGGGCGGCCGTGACGCCCGACGGCCGCTCGGTCATCTACGAGCGGACGGGCGACGCCTCGCCGACGAACCTCTACAAGATTCCCATCGAGGGCGGCGAGCCGGTCAGGCTCACGCGGCAGCTCTCGGTGCGCCCGGCCGTCTCGCCCGACGGCCGCTGGATCGCCCACTGGTACAAGGGCGAAGGCCCGAGCGCGCCGTGGCAGATCGCGCTCACGCCCGTCGCGGGCGGGCCGCCCGAGCGCCTCTTCGACGTGCCGCAAAACGAGGCCGACGGCAACTCCGTCATCCGCTGGACGGCCGACAGCCGCGGCGTCGTCTACACGGACTACCTGCACGGCGTCACCAACCTGCACCTCCAGCCCATCGAGGGCGGGCCGGCGCGCCAGCTCACCAACGCCACGCGCGAGGTCTTCTACTCCTTCGACATCGCCCCGGACGGCCGCCTCCTCCTCGCCAACGGCCTCACCACCAGCGATGTCGTCCTCTTCAACCGCGCGCATTAAAACGCAAGCCGGCGCGGGTTAATAACAACACCGTGGGCCGCGGCGGGTCTCGGGCAACGTCAGAGGTGAACGTTGCCCGAGACCCGCGCGCTATTAGCGGTCGCGTGTCTCGGCGGGGTCGAAGACGCGCGCGCCGGTGACGCCCGCCTCGCGCAGCTCGCGCTCGACGGCGGCGCGCTCGCCCGCGATGACCCAGACCAGCAGCTCCGGGTCGAGCAGGGCGCGCGCCGCGCGCGTCACGTCCTCCGGCGTGAAGGCGCGCAGGCGCGTGGCCGCCTCCGCGTAGTGCGTCGCGGGCCGCCCCGCCCGC
>DATMVI010000553.1:0-6765 GCA_035563275.1 Pyrinomonadaceae bacterium | reverse complement strand
ACCTGCCGAGCGCGCTGCGGCTCGCGCGCTTCGTGCGCGAGCGCCGCGTCGAGATCGTCCACGCGCACGTCGCGCGCGACTACACGCTGGCCGCCTTCGCCGCGCGGCGGGCCGGGGGCGCGCGGCTCGTCGTCACGCGCCACGTCCTCTTCCCTCTGGGGCGCGTTCACCGCTTCGCGCTCGCGCGCGTCGCGCGCGTCGTCGCCGTCTCCGAAGCCGTCGCCCGCTCGCTCCGCGCGCAAAGGCTTTTCCCCGCCGGGAAGATTCGCGTCGTGGCGAACGCCGTCGACGTGGGAAGGTTCGAGGCGGCGCGCGATGCCTTCGCGCGCGCGAGGCGAGGGGGACGGGGGCGCGCGCCGCTGCGCGTCGGGCTGGTCGGCGAGTTGAGCGAGGTCAAAGGTCAGGACGTGTTCCTGCGCGCGGCGTCGCTCGTCACCCCGCGCTTCGGCGGCGAGGTCGAGTTCGTCGTCGTCGGCGCCGACACTTCGCGCGATGGCTCGCGCCGCGCGAAGCTCGACGCGTTGATCGGAGAACTCGAACTCGGCGCGCGCGTCCGACTGTCGGGCCGCTGGGAGGACACGGCCGACGTGCTGCCCTCGTTCGACATCTTCGTCTCGGCCTCGCGCTCGGAGGCTTTCGGGATGGCGATGGTCGAGGCGATGGCGTGCGGCGTGCCCGTCGTGGCGACGGCGACCGAGGGCGCGCGCGAGATCGTCGAGCACGGCGAGAGCGGCCTGCTCGTGCCGGTCAACGACCCGCACGCGCTGGCCGAAGCTATCGTCTCGCTCCTCGCCGACGGCGCGCGGCGCGAACGTCTCGGCGGGCGCGCGCGTGAGAGGGCGCGCGAGCGCTTCGGCCTCGGACGCATGGTCGCGGACACCGAGCGCGTCTACGCCGAAGCGCTCGGCCTCTGCTTTGAAGCTTAACCAATCACGCCGTTGGGTCTATGATGGCGGCGACGACGAAACCCGACCGGGTGAGCTCGAACCCGCCGCGCGCGAAAGGGTTCGCGGGTTCCTTCGTCAATCAACTCCGTCGAGGTGTCGCGTTGGAAGGCAGAGCGCGTGTGCGCGGGATTGAGATCGCTTACGCGGAGGCGGGCCGCGGCGCGCCGGTCGTGCTGCTGCACGGCTTCCCTTTCAACCGCACGCTGTGGCGCGAGCAGGCCGCGGCGCTCGCCGGGAGGTTCCGCGTCATCACGCCCGACCTGCGCGGGCACGGCGAGTCGGCCGCGGGCGCGGGGCCGGCGACGATGGAGGAGATGGCCGCGGACGTGGCCGCGCTGCTCGACGAGTTAAAGGTCGGCCGCGCCGTCGTCGGCGGACTCTCGATGGGCGGCTACGTGACGCTCGCCTTCTGCCGGCAGTTCCCCGAGCGCGTGCGCGCCCTCGTCCTCGCCGACACGCGCGCGCAGGCGGACGCCGAGGAGGCGCGGCGGGCGCGCGAGGAGACGGCGCGACGCGCCGAGCGCGAAGGCATGGAACCGATCGCCGACTCGATGCTGCCGAAGCTGGTCGCGCCCGCCACGCTCGGCGCGCGCCCCGAGGTGGTGGCGCGCGTGCGCGAGATGATTTTGGCGACGAGGCCGGAGGGCGCGGCCGCCGCCCTGCGCGGCATGGCCGTGCGCCGAGACCAGACCGGCTGGCTGCCTGAGATTTCGGTGCCGACTTTAATCGTCGTCGGCCGCGAGGACGCGCTCACGCCGCCGGCCGACTCCGAGACGATGCGCGCGAAGATCGAAGGCGCGCGGCTCGAAGTCATCGAAGGCGCGGGGCACGTCTCGAACGTCGAGCGGCCCGCGGAGTTCAACCGCGCGCTCGAAAGCTTCCTCGACGGCTTGGGGTGAAAGGCGACCGGCGACGTGAACGAACCGTGGAAATTCCGTATCGAGGAGCGCGTCCGCTGGGGCGACGTGGACGCCGCGCGCATCATCTTCTACGGCGCTTACATCCGCTTCTTCGAGTTCGCCGAGACGGAGCTGTTCCGCGCCGTCGGCCTGCCCTACGGCGTGATGTTCGACGAGCTGGACGTGTGGCTGCCGCGCGCCCACCTCGAATGCGACTTCCGCCGCGCGGCGCAACTCGACGACCTGCTCGAAGTCTGCGTCTACGTCGGCCGCGTCGGCCACAAATCTCTGCGGCTCGACTTCGAGGTGCGCCGCAACGGCGACGCCGAGCTGATCGCCGACGCGCACTTCGTCCTCGTCTCCGTCCGGCGCGACACGTTCGAGACCGTGCCCGTGCCCGAGGAGTTGAAACGACGCCTCGCGCCTTACACCCGCCCCGCCCCGCCCGAGGGCGGCGGCAACGCCCTCACGGAGGTCGCCGCCCGCTAAGACTGTTCCTCACTTCAAAAGAGGTTTCACAAGGGGAAGGCCCGCGATGAGTTTTTGTGAATCGAGTCTGGAATTTGATTTGTTCGAGGACATGCGGCGCAAGCTGACGCGCCTGCTCGTCGGCGAGGGCCTCGGCGAGGTCGAGGCCGAGCGGATCTCGCTCTACGTGATGCAGGGCGTGCGCGAAGTGCCCAAGCTGCTCAACGCCCTCGCCGGCAGTCAGACCACCGCCCGAGAGGTTCGCCAGCTCCTCGACCTCGTCCTCGAACACGGGGCGTCTCTCGACAAGGCCCGCGCCCTCCTGCAAGGCGAGGGCGAGCAGCCCGTCCACTGAGTCCCCGGCCGAGTTAAAAACTTTCGCGGGCGGCACGGAGCGCCGCCCGGCTCAGAGCGGCCGCAGGGCGCGCCGCGCCAGCGCGCGTTTGAGGCCGACGTAGCCCTGCTCGCCCCCGACCAGCTCGCGCAGCGTCCGCCGGATTCCGGGGTGCGCGCGCGCGAACTTAATCATCCGGTCGGTGAAGGGCCCGCCCCAGAAGCTGCCGTAGAAACGCCGCCTCATCTGCGCCGCCCTCCGCAACTCCCTGCCGAAGTCCGCCCGCCACGCGCGCTCGTAAGCCTCCGCGTCGCCCGCGAGGAAGGCTTCGGCGAACAACTCGGCCGAGCGCAGCGCGTAGAAAATCCCCTCGCCCGTCACGGGGTCGGCGAAGCCGGCCGCGTCGCCGAGCAGAGCCCAGCCGTCGCCCGCCGCCCGCCGCCGGTCTAACGTCTCCGGCGCGAGGCCGGGGATGCGCGCCGCGTAGCGCTCGGCCACGCGCCGCAACTCGCCTTCCGCCTCGTCCCCGCCCGCGCCGCGCCCCGCCCCCGCCGCGCCGCGCCAGATTGAACCGCCCGCGTCGCGGCGCGCGCGGTAGTAGCCGGCCATGAAGCCCCACAGCATCCGGTCGAGCGCCTTGTGGTCGAAGGCGTCCTGCGCGGTGGCGATGCCGAAGGAGATGTGATCGAGGCGCGGAAAGGCCCACGCGTAGCCGGCCCAGCCGGGCAAAAACGCGATCACCGTCGGCGCGTCTTCGCCCCCGGCCAGCGGCGTGCGGTAGCCGAAGGCGACTTCCATCTCGGAGTTCGCCAGCGGCCCGGCCAGCTTCCGCGCGAAGGGGCTGTTAGCGCCGTCGGCCGCGACCAGCAGGCGGCCCGTCCAACTCGCGCCGCCCCGCGCGCGCAGAGTCCACGCCCCGTCCGCGCCCCTCTCGGCCGAGGGCGATACGCGGGCGGCGATGACCTCCGCGCCGGCCCGGCGGGCGCGCTCGCGCAGGTAAGAGTCGAGCGCGCGGCGCGAGTAGATGGCGAAAGGCTCTTCGAGCTTGAGCCGCACGTGGCCGCCGCCCGGCGCGTACATCTCGACCTCGTCTATCGTGCGCCCGCCCGCTTCGAGCAGGAACGGCCAAGCCTTCAGGGCCTTCGACGTGACCCCGCCGCCGCACGGCTTCGCGTCCCCCGGCGGCCGCCCGTCGAAGAGCGCCACGCGCGCGCCGCCCTCTGCCAGCCGCTCGGCCGCGAGAGAACCCGCCGGCCCGGCCCCGACAATCAACACGTCGAACTCGCCGCCGTCCTTCATCCGTCCTTCACCATCTGCGGCCGTCCGCCTGACCGTTCGTTAACCAACACGCGCCGGGCCGCCTCCAAACTTACCGGCGCTTCGGAGGTTGTGCTAGAATCCTCCCATCCCCTACAGACCGCAACCGTCCGAGGGCCGCGCCGGCGTTCGGCGCGTCTTCTCGCGGACTTAAGCCGTGAGGCCGCGCCCCGTTTACGCGGCCCGCAGCGAGGCGACGTGGCAAACAGCTCGGTCGTTTTCGTCGGCATCGCCCCGCACCCGCCGGTGATGATTCCGGAGGTCGGCGGGAGCATGGCCGCCAGCGTGCAGGCCTCAATCGAGGCCATGCGCGAGCTGACCACCCGCGTCATCGCCAGCGGGGCCGAAACGGTCGTCCTCATCTCGCCGCACGCCCCGCTCGAAGCCCGCGCCTTCGTCGCCTACGGCCAGCCGCGCCTGCGCGGAGATTTTGCCAACTTCCGCGCCCCGCAGGCAACAGTTGACGCCCAACTCGACGCCGAACTGCTCGACGCCATCAAAGGCGCGGCGGCCGACGACGGCTTGCGCGTGGTCGTGCTGAAGGGCTACGAGCTGGATCACGGGACGGCCGTCCCGCTTTACTTTCTACAGCGAAACGGCTGGGCCGGCCGCGTGGTCGCCCTCGGGTACAGTTTTCTCTCCGACGAAGAGCACGTCCGCTTCGGCCGCAGCCTCCGCCGCGCGGCCGAAAGCTTGGACAAACCCGTCGCCTTCGTCGCCAGCGGAGACCTCAGCCACCGCCTGAAGCCCGACGCGCCGGCTGGCTACCACCCCGAAGCTCACCTCTTCGACGAGGAGGTGGTGGAGGCCGTCCGTGCCGCCGCGCCCGGCCGCATCGTCAACATCGGCCAAGACTTGCGGCGTCTGGCCGGCGAGTGCGGATACCGCTCGATGCTCATCTCCCTCGGCGTCGCCGACGGCCTTGAGACCTCCTGCGAGGTGCTCCACTACGAGGCTCCCTTCGGCGTTGGGTATTTGGTGGCGCAAATCGCCGGCGGCGATGTTAAAAGGTGAAATGACAAGCCGGCCACTTCAGGACACGGTCGTCGAAAAACCCGCCGCGGCGTCGCCAGCCGGCGGACGGATGCTGTCTCCCCGCCCCGCAGACGAAGAAAACCTCCCGCCGGCCCTCGCCCGCCTCGCCGTCGAAGCCTTCGTTCGCGAAGGCCGCATTTTCCAAGCCGGCCCGGCGTTCTCGTCCCCGCTGCTCGACGACGCGGCGGCGTGCTTCGTCTGCATCAAGACCGGGGGGCGAAGCCTCCGCGGCTGCATCGGCACCATCCGACCGGCGAGGGGCAGGCTGGCGGAAGAGATCATCGCCAACGCCATCGGCGCGGCCACCCGCGACCAGCGCTTCCCGCCCGTGATGGGCGAGGAATTAACGCTCCTACGCTACTCGGTGGACGTGCTCGAACGGCCCGAGCCGGCCCGCCCCGAGGACTTAGACCCGGCCGAGTTCGGCGTCATTGTAGAAGATAACACGGGCCGGCGCCGCGGCCTCCTGCTCCCCGCCCTCGAAGGGGTCGAGACGGTCTCCGAGCAGGTTCGAATCGCCTCCGGCAAGGCCGGCATCCTCGCCGGCGAGCCGCTTCAGCTTTACCGCTTCCGCGTCCGCCGCTTCCGGGAGGCGGCATAAACCGCAGTTTATCAGCCTAAGGAGGGCTTTCCTGATGTCAGATCCGAAAGGGATGAAAACGACACTCGGCGAGACTAAGGGCGACGACGACCTCGTGCCCGGCACGGCGTCCAACGCCACCGAAGAGCTACACCCTTCGCACGAGGAGCGCTCGCTCAACGTCGGGGAGTCTGGGCAGTTCGCCCCCGGCGGCCGTTATAACGAACTGGGAGTGACCGCGCCGCGCCGCCTCGACCTCGACGAGCAGGTTGATTCCGCCCTCGGCGAGAAAGAAGGTGGCGGCTAGAAATTTTCAGTTCGAAAACAGACTCGCGCCCGGAGAGGTCTCACCGAGGCCACCGGCCGCGAAAACGACAAAAAAATCCGCTGCATACGCGAGAAGCATGCAGCGGGTAAGATCCACAGGAGGAAAGGGTCTTCATTCTACACAAGCGGGTGCGGTGTGTCAAATAGATTCATTCCGCACCCGCTCGTGAATTTTCTACACGTCTAAGTTCTTGACCTCCAGCGCGTTATCCTCGATGAAGCGGCGGCGGGGCTCGACGGCGTCGCCCATCAGGATGGTGAAGATCGAGTCGGTCTCGACTGCGTCGTCAATCTTCACCTGTAAGAGGGTGCGCTTCTCCGGGTTCATCGTGGTCTCCCACAACTGCTCCGGGTTCATCTCGCCGAGTCCCTTGTAACGCTGGATGGTTAAATCCTTCTTGGCCGCCGCCAGAACCCTTTCGAGCAGTTCATCGCGCGACTCGATCTGCTCGCTGGAGCCGTTTTCGCCGATGATGAGCGGCGCGGCGAGACGCTCTTCCAGAGTTTTGTGGAGGTCGATGGCCTTCTGGAACTCGACGTGGCTGGCGAGGTCCCAGTCGATTTTAACTTTTCCGCCGCCGGGCACGCCGAGGTCAATGCACCACATGCCGTGCTCCTCGTCGGAGGTCAGGTCGGTCTTGTAGCCGGCCGCGTCCAGAGCCTTCTCGACGCGCCCGATGAGCTTCCCGTCTTCCTCCTGGAAGATGCCCTTGATGGTCGTCCCGTCGCGGTGGAGAACGCCTCCACGCCCGCCGAAAGCCTCTAAAAGCACGTGAAGCAGGCGCTCGTCGTTGCCGAGCCGGCGCACGAGTTTCTCGCTGTAGCGCTTGAGCTCGACCATCTGTTCGAGGGCGCGGG
>DATMVI010000552.1:0-2060 GCA_035563275.1 Pyrinomonadaceae bacterium | reverse complement strand
CTTGCGCGGCGGCGGCCCTCGCGCCGGCCGGGGCGTGCGGCCTGCTGCTGCTGCTGGCGGCGCGCAGGCGCGCGCTCTGTTTCGTCGCGCTCGTCGGGGCGACGCTCCTGAGCGTGGTTCTGATCGCCGCGTGCGCGCTCGAAGCCTTCGGCGGGCGCGAGTCGGTGGCGCACCTCCTGCGGCAGGCCGGCGCGCAGGGGCTCGCGGGGCTGCCGGTCTACCAACTGCACACGCTCGAACGCTCGGCCGAGTTCTACGCGGCGGGCCGTCTGGCTTACGACGCGGGCGGGCGGCCGGTCAAGTTCGAGGGCGCGTGGCAGGCGGTCGAGGCGGCGCGGCGCGTCGGCGGGCGCGCGCTCGTCCTCGTCCCCGTCGAGCACGTCGGCCAGCTCACGGGCGAGCCTTCCGTCGAGGCGCGCGTCGTCGGCGACAACGGCGCCTACGCGCTAGTCCACATCGCGACTAAGAACTAAAAAAATCAGGGCGCGGCCCGCCCCCTCCTCGCGAGGGCGGCCGCTCACATCGGGTAGCCGTCCACGAGGTCGAGCGTCTTCGGCGCGTCGAGCTCGGGGCGCGCGGCCCCGGCCGCTTCGTCGAGGTTGCCGCGCAGCAGCTCGGCGGCGGACTCGGCCGGCAGGGGCTTCGAGAAGAAGTAGCCCTGCCCGTAGTCGCACCTGAGCGCCTTGAGTAAGGCCAACTGCTCGCCCGTCTCGATGCCCTCGGCCACCACCTGCATCCCGAGGTTCTGCGCCAGCGTGACGACGGTGCGGACGATCTCAAGGTTCTCGTCGCCCGAGGCCATCCGGCCGACGAAGGAGCGGTCGACCTTGAGCGTGTTGACGGGGAAGCGGTGGAGGTAGGAGAGCGACGAGTAGCCGGTGCCGAAGTCGTCGATGGCGAGGCCGACGCCGAGCGCGCGCAGCCGCGAGAGGACGGCGGCGGCCGCCTCGGCGTTCTCCATCACGACGCTCTCCGTGATCTCCAGCCGCAGGCAGCGCGGGTCGAGGCCGACGGCGCTGAGCACGTCCTGCACGCGCTCGGCGAGGTCGGGCTGCGCCAACTGCTTGCCCGAGAGGTTCACGCTGATCGTCAGCGCGCGGTGGGCCGGCGACGACGACTGCCACTCGCGCAGGCGGCGGCACGCCTCGTCCAGCACCCAGAGGCCGAGCGGCACGATCAGGCCCGTCTCCTCCGCGAGCGGGATGAACTCGGCCGGCGTGACCTGCCCGCGGTCGGGGTGCTCCCAGCGGACGAGCGCCTCGAAGCCTTCCAGCGCGCCCGTCCGCAGCGACATGATCGGCTGGTAGTGGACGCGGAACTCGCCGCGCTCCAGCGCCCGCCGCAGGTCGTTCTCAAGCCGCAGCATCGTCACGGCCCGCGTGTGCATCGTGCGGTCGAAGACCTCGTGGCGCGCCTTGCCGCCGTCCTTGGCGCGGTACATGGCGGTGTCGGCGTCGCGCAGCACGTCGTCGGCGTTGCCGTAGCCGGTGCAGCTCAGCGCGACGCCGACGCTGGCCGTGGTGAACGCCTCGTGGCCGTGGAGGTCGAGCGGGGTCTGTAGCTCGGCCTGAATCTTCTCGGCCACGCGGAAGGCGTCTTCGGGGCCGGCCGTGCCGTCGAGCAGGATGGCGAACTCGTCGCCGCCGAAGCGCGCGACCGTGTCGACGCGGCGCGTGCAGGACTGGAGCCGGCGCGCGATCTCGACGAGCAGCTTGTCGCCGTAGGTGTGGCCGAGCGAGTCGTTGATGGTCTTGAAGCGGTCGAGGTCGAGGAAGAGGACGGCGAAAGAGTAGTTGGCGTCCCGGCGCGCGCGCTCGACGGCGAGGCGCAGGTGGTCTGTGAAGAGCAGGCGGTTCGGCAGGCCCGTCAGGGTGTCGTGGAAGGCGGCGTGGCGGAAGTGCTCCTTGCTCTCGCGCAGCTCGTCCTGCGCGCCCTCCAGCTTGGCGATGTAGTGGTTCAACTCCTCGACGTGGCGCTCGGCCTGCTCGGCGCGCGCCCGCTCGGCCTCGGCCCGCTGCCGCTCGGCCTCGGCGCGCTCGCGCTCGGCCCGCTCGGCCTGC
>DATMVI010000551.1:0-3743 GCA_035563275.1 Pyrinomonadaceae bacterium | reverse complement strand
GCGGCGGCGGCCGCGTCGTCCGGCCCGACGACGCCGAGGGCGGCGAGCCGCGCGGCGAGCGAGGGGTGCGTGTCGGCGTAGCCCGTCTCCTGCGCCAGCGAGCGGCGCAGGAAGCCGGCCCCGGCCGCCTCCGGCACGGCCTCGCGCAGGAACGCCGACATGCGGAGGTAGGCGCCGCGCTCCGGCTCGCGCTGCTCCTCGGCCCGCTTGAAGACCGCCGGCCAGTATTCCTCGGAGAGGCGCGACCCCTGCACGTCCACGTTGACCAGCGCCTCGGCCGCCGTCCGCGGGCTGGTCACCTCGGCCGAGGCGCGGTCGGCGTCGTACTCGTGCTGGCGCGCGAGGACGAACGAGTAGGCGTTGAAGTAGGGCGCGTACCAGTTGAAGAATTTGGTGAAGACCGACGAGCCCCAGCGCCCCTCGGCTTCGAGCCGCGCCAGCAGCCGGAACCACGTCTGGCGCACGCCGTAGATGCGCGAGGAGAAGCGGCCGTGGTTGCCGGAGAGGTGGCCCAGCTCGTGCGCGAGGACGGCGCGGAACTGCTCGGGCGTGAGCGCCTGCATGAGCGGGAGGCCGATGACGAGGTAGTTGCGGTGCCAGCCGAGCGGGCCGAGGCGCGGCGTCTGCGAGACGCCGGCGTTGAAGTCGCCGTCGAGGAGCACGCGGTGGATGCGCGGGGCGGCGAGCCGCGAGGTCAGCTCCTCGACCAGCCCGAAGAGGCGCGGGGCCTCGGCGCGCGTCACGGGCACGCCCTCGGGCGGCGGAATCCTCACCCACAGCGCGCGCAGGACGAGCGCGGCGAAAGTCAGAAGCAGCCACCCGACCTTGACGACGACGAAGTTGAGCCGGCCGAAGTAGACGAGCGCGCCGACGAGCAGGACGACGACCGCCAAGACCGCGAGCAGGTAGGCGTAGCCGAGCGCGGCCAGAAGGCCGACGCGCAGCGCGTACTTCGCCGGCTCGCGCCGCGCGAAGCCCTCCAGCCGGCCGACCATCTCGACGAATTCTTCGTGGGTCATTGCGATTAAAGTCCGGGCGTGGAATCCGCGTGAGCGCCTTCGGCCGCGCGGGGCGGGAGGCGCGGGGGCGGGCGGGGCCGGGGTCGGGCGTGGCCCGCCAAGATGTTAGCAAAGGCCGGGCCCCGCGCGGAAGCGGCCGCCGGGGCGGGCAATGCCGCGGCGCTGTGCTACAATGCGTGGTTACCGTCACCCCCTGACCCTTTAACCGAGGCGGGCCCCGTGCCCGCCGATGTGGAGAGAAATACGAACAGTGAGCAACGTGATTGAGCTGATCCCGCTCGGCGGCCTCGGCGAGTTCGGGAGCAACTGCTTGGCGGTGCGCCACGGCGACGACATGATCCTGCTCGACGTGGGCATGGGCTTCCCCGAGGAGAGCGCCTACGGCGTCGACATCTGCGTCCCCGACTTCGACTTCCTCGAAGAGTACCGCGACCAGATACAGGCCGTCGTCCTCACGCACGGGCACGAGGATCACATCGGGGCCGTCCCCTACGTGCTGAAGAAGTTCAACGTCCCCGTCTACGCCTCGCACTTCACGGCCGGCCTCGTCGACCACAAGCTCGACGAGCACCACCTGACCGACGAGGTGCTGCTCCACCGCGTCGAGCCGCGCGACAAGGTCGAGATCGGCTCCTTCGAGGTCGAGTTCATACGCGTTTCGCACTCGCTCATCGACTGCTTCGCGCTCGCCATCAGGACGCCGGTCGGCACCATCATCCACACCGGCGACTACAAGGTGGACGAGACGCCGGTCATCGGCGAGCCCATCGACCTGCGCACGCTCCGCCGCTACGGGCAGGAGGGCGTGCTGGCCCTGACCTCCGACTCGACGAACGCGACCGTGCCGGGGCGCACGCCCTCGGAGCGCGCCGTCATCCCCGACTTCGAGGAGATTTTCTCCGAGGCCGAGGGGCGCATCTTCGTCGCCACCTTCGCGTCCTCGATCCACCGCCTGCAAATCGTCTTCGACGTGGCGCAGCAGTTCGAGCGCAAGGTCTGCGTGCTCGGCCGCTCGATGGTCAAGAACGTCGAGATCGCCGAGCGCCTCGGCTACCTCGACCTCCACGAGGGCCAGCTCGTCTCCTTGCAGGAGGCGAAGAAGCTCAACGACGACGACATCGTCTACCTCGTCACCGGCTCGCAGGGCGAGGCGCGCGCCGCGCTCTCGCAGCTCTCGACGCAGTCCTACAAGGGCCTCTCCATCGGCGACGGCGACACCGTGGTGCTCTCGGCGCGCATCATCCCCGGCAACGAGCGGGCCATCTCGAAGCTCGTCGGCGAGATTTACAAGCGCGGCGGCAAGATCATCGACGAGAAGCGGCGGCTCATCCACGTCAGCGGCCACGCCTCGCAGGAGGACATCCGCATCATGACCGAGGCCGTGCGGCCGAAGTTCGTCGTCCCCGTCCACGGCGAGTACCGGATGCTCTACCGCCACAAGGAGTTTCTCAAGAACCACGTCGGCTACGCGGAGGAGAACGTCATCCTCATCGAGAACGGCGACGTGCTGACGCTCGACGGCGAGCGGGCCGTCGTCACGGACAAGCGCGACGTGGGCCGCACCTTCATCGGCGAGTCTGGCTTCGAGGAGATCGACCGCGAGGTGGTGCGCGAGCGCCGGCAGCTCGCCTACGACGGCGTGGTCACGCCGGTCGTCACGATCGATTCGGAGACGGGCGAGCTGGAGGCCGAGCCGGAGGTGGTCGCGCGCGGCCTCACCGGCGCGGACGGCAACGGCGCGGGGCTGGTGCGCGACATGCGGCGCGTCGTCACGCAGGCGGTCGAGGCCGCCACGCGCGACGAGCGGCGCGACTCGTCGCTCCTCAAAGAGCGCGTCCGCCTCGAACTCAAGCGCTTCCTCCAGAAGCAGACCGGCACCAAGCCCGTCATCCTCCCGGTGATCGTCCAACTCTGAAAAGGTGCCGGGTGTCGGGGAAGACAGGTTGCTCTTCCCCGTCACCCGTCGCCCTGCGCCCACATGCCCACTCAGGACGCTCAGGAGTTGCTGCGCCGGACGCGCGTCGAGGTCGCGCCCGGCACGTTCGTCCTCGTCGGGATGCGGCGCGAGGAGTGGCGGCGGCTGCTGGAGAACCCGGAACTGAGTCCGCGCGCCGACGCGCCCTTCGTGCTGCTGCAAGACCGGTTCGAGGTGTCGCTGCTGCTCGAAGACGAGGACTGGCGGGCGATGCGCCACGCCGCCCGCGACGCCCGCGTCGAAGCGGGCTTCCGCCTCATCACCCTCGACATCGAGCTTCCGTGGGACGTGGTCGGCTACCTCGCGCTCGTCACGGGCATCCTCGCCGCCGAAGGAGTCCCGGCCGGCGCGCTCTCGGCCTTCTCGCGCGACCACCTGCTGATTAAACAGGCCGACCTCGCGCGAGCCCTGCGCGCGCTCGGCGCGCACGTGGCGGAACTTTGTTAAGCGCAATCGTCAGTCGCCAGTCGCCGGTTCGGCCGCGCGGGGGCGGGGTTGACGCCGGCGGCCGGGCCGCCCGGCAACCCGCGGCTTTTACTGACGGCTGACGACTGACAACTTTTATGAGCTACGAGTGGAAAGATAAAGTCGTGCTGGTGACGGGCGCGTCGTCGGGGATCGGGCGGGCGCTGGCGGTCGAGCTGGGGAGGCGCGGGGCGCGGCTGGCCCTTCTGGCGCGGCGCGAGGAGGAGCTTCTGAAGGCGGCCGAGGAGGTCGAGCGGGCCGGCGGGCGCGCGCTGGCGCTGGCC
>DATMVI010000550.1:0-3805 GCA_035563275.1 Pyrinomonadaceae bacterium | reverse complement strand
GCCGAGGGCGAGGTGGTGCGGCTGCTGACGGCGCTGCTGCAACGCGGCGCGACCGAGGCCGCCGGGCCGCGCGGCGTCATCCAGCGCCCCACGTGGGAGCGGCGGCGCGCGCTCGTCTGCATGGGTTCGGCCCACTGCGAGTCGGTGGCCGACTCGCTCGTCGAGAACTACTACGAGGTGTGCGTCGTGGCCGACGCGGCGCAGGCCGTCGAGCAGATGCGCGAGGTGCCGACCGAGATCATCATCCTCGATCAGGAGTTCGACGCGGCGGCGCAGGGCGCGACCGCCGTCGGCCGCGAGCTCAACTCGATGCGGATGAACGAGCGCCGCCGCGTCGTCCTCGTCCACCTCTCGACCTCGGCCCGCACCGGCGACGCCCACGCCGCCTTCCTCGCCAACGCCAACCTCATCGTCAACACCAACGACCTCGACAACCTCACGCGCATCCTCGACAAACACATCCGCGACCTCAACGACCTCTACCGCGACTTCAACAAGGCGTCCGGCCTCCCCGAACTGTAAGAACAATTAAGAATTAAGAATTAAGAATTAAGAATTGCGTGCTCACGACGGAGCCTTCGAGGCTCCCGGCCGCACCATTCTTAATTCTTAATTCTTAATTCTTAATTGTTTTTCTGATACCCTTACCGCTCCCGGCTGAAGGGATGGGTCGAGGCGGATGGGTTCGGAGAACGGTCACCACCATCATCAACACCACGGGGGCGCGGGCCACGCGCACGGCCTCGGCGCGCGCAGCCGCCGGCGCCTCGCGGCCGTGCTCGCGCTGACGGCCGCCTACATGCTGGCCGAGGCGGCCGGCGGCTGGTGGACGGGCTCGCTCGCGCTCTTGGCCGACGCGGGCCACATGCTGGCGGACGCGGCCGCGCTCGGGCTGGCGCTCCTCGCCGCGTGGTTCGCGTCGCGCCCGGCGACGCCGCGGAAGACTTTCGGCTACTACCGTCTGGAAATCCTCGCCGCCTTCGGCAACGGCGTGGCGCTCGTCGCCGTCTCGCTCCTCGTCATCTGGGAGGCTTACGAGCGCTGGCTCGCGCCGCCGACGGTCGAGCGCAGCGGCGTGATGATGCTGATCGCCGCCGGCGGCCTCGCCGTCAACCTCGGGTGCGCGTGGCTGCTGCACGGCGACCACGAGCGCGACCTGAACGTGCGCGGCGCGTGGCTGCACATCCTCGGCGACGCGCTCGGCTCGGTCGGGGCGATCGCGGCCGGCGCGCTGATGACGTTCTGGGGCTGGTACGCCGCCGACCCCCTCGTCAGCGCCCTCATCGCCCTGCTCATCATCTGGAGCTCGTGGAACCTGATCCGCGAGGCCACGAACGTGCTGCTCGAAGGGACGCCGTCGCACATCAACCTCGCGGCCGTCGAGGAGGCGATCCTTCAGACGGAGGGCGTCGAGGACGTGCACGACCTGCACGTCTGGACGATCACGTCGGGGCGCGAAGCCCTCTCGGCCCACGTCACGCACGCGCGCGGCGTCTCGCCGCCGGAGCTGCTCAAGGGCCTGCGCGCCCGGCTCTACGCGCAGTTCGGCGTCGACCACCTGACGATCCAGATGGAGACGGCAGACTTCGAGGACGAGACGTTCCACTTCTGCACCTCGGGCACGGCCTGTTTTCGCTCGTCGAAGGAGTAGTTCAAAGTTTTAAGTTGGGAACCTGTCCGCGGCTTTGAACTTTGAATTTCAAACTTTGAGCTCGAAACCCGTTTATGGAGATCAACCTGCTCATCGTCCTCGACCTGCGCGAACAGGCGGCGCTTCAGGCGGCGCTGGTGACGCACGGCGCGCCCGACTGTCTGGTGACGCTGGCGCTGACGGGCGCGTGCCGCCTGCCGACGCTCGACGAGGCGCGCCAACTGCGACGCTGGCTCGCCGAGGCCCGCGCCTCCGGCAAGACCGACTTCGCCTCCCTCAACGTCATCGAGCGCGAGCTGGTGCGCTTCGGGGTCTGAGCAGCAGGTCTCTTTTATGGCGCGGGTCGAATTAGGCTACGGGCGCGGCCGCATCCCCTTCGAGTTCGAGGAGGGGCGCTTCGAGGTGTTGGACTCGCCCGCGGGCGGGGGGGCGCCGATGACGGACGCTGAGGTCGGGGCGCTGATCGACGACCCCGTGGATTCGCAGCCGCTCGAAGAGATCATCAGCCCCGGCGAGAGCGTGCTGGTCGTCGTCTCGGACGCGACGCGGGCGACGGGCAGCGCGCAGGTCGTCAACCTGCTCGCGCGCCGCCTCGTGCAGCTCGGCGTCTCGCCGCGCGACCTGCGCGTCATCTTCGCCACCGGCATCCACCGCGCCGTCACGCCCGAGGAGAAGAGCGAACTGCTCACGCCCTTCGTCACGCAGCGCGTCCGGACACTCGACCACGACGCGCGCGACCCGTCGCAGCACGTCGCGCTCGGCGAGACCGAGCGCGGCACGCCCGTCGAACTCAACCGCGCGCTCTTCGACCACTCGCACGTCATCCTCACCGGCGCGGTCTCCTTCCACTACTTCGCCGGCTTCACGGGGGGGCGCAAGAGCGTCTGCCCCGGACTCGCCTCGGCGCGCGCGGTCGAGGCCACGCACCTTCAGGCCCTCGACTTCGAGAAGGGCGGCCGGCGCGCGGGCGTCGGGCCGGGGCGGCTCGACGGCAACGCCGTCCACGAGGAGTGCGAGCGCGTCGCGGCCGAGGTCGCGCCCTCCTTCATCGTCAACACGGTGGTGGACGCGCGCGGCCGGATCACGCGCCTTTACGCGGGCGACTGGCGGGCGGCGCACCGCCTCGCCTGCGCCGAGTACGCCGACAGCCACACGGTGAAGATCGACGCCCGCCGCCGCGCCGTCGTCGTCGCGGCGGGCGGCGCGCCCCACGACCTCAACCTCATTCAGGCGCACAAGGCTTTGGAGATGGCCTCTTACGCCTGCGCGGAAGGCGGCCACATCGTCCTCGTCGCCGAGTGCGCCGACGGCTTGGGGCGCCCCGACTTCCTCAAGTGGTTCGACGCGCGCGACTCGCGCGAACTCGAAGGCCGCCTGCGCGAAGCCTACGAGGTCAACGGGCAGACCGCTTGGTCGCTCCTGACGAAGGCCGAGCGCTTCCGCGTCCACCTCGTCTCAAATCTCGCGGACGAAGACGCGCGGCGGATGCGACTGAACCCGGCGCGCACGGTCGCCGAAGCGCTCGCGCGCATCGGGGGCGAGGCCGACGGCTACGTCATGCCGCGCGGCGCGGCCCTGATGCCCGTCGCCGGCGGCTGAAGCGCCCGCGGGCTTTCGCGCGCGCGGGCCGAGGGGTTATGCTGTCGGGCCGTACGAACATTCCGGACGGCGGGGAGGATTGCCGATGCCCGCGTTAGTTAACGCGCCCTCCGTGGTCGAGGCCGCGGGGAGCAAGCCGAAATTGATCGAGGAGTTCGTCGGCCGGGTCAACACCGGGACGGAGGCCGTCAGCGTCGCGCGGATGAGGAGCCCCGGCGGCTGGGAGGAGCCGGGGCAGACGCCGGAGTTCGACGAGTACACGGTGGTCTTGCGCGGCCTGCTGCGCGTCGCCACCAGAGAGGGGACGATGGACGTGCGGGCGGGGCAGGCCGTCATCACGCGCCGCGGCGAGTGGGTGCAGTACAGCACGCCCGAGCCGGAGGGGGCGGAGTACGTGGCCGTCTGCGTCCCGGCCTTCTCGCCCGAGACGGTACACCGCGACGCCTGAGGAGGGGGAAGATGAAGTCAGCAATCATACGCGCGTGCTGCCTGCTGCTGCTGGTGTCGGCCGGGGCGGCGGCCGCGCGCGCGCAGGCCGCGCCGCAGGAGACGACC
>DATMVI010000549.1:0-5867 GCA_035563275.1 Pyrinomonadaceae bacterium | reverse complement strand
CCGCGCCGCTCGTCGGAGAGGAGCGCGTTGGCGCGCTCGTAGAGGCCCATCATGGCCTCGGCCCTGAGCAGGTAGGCGTTGGCGGTGCGCGCGTCGAGCTTGATGATGGAGTCGGCCTCGGCGAGCGCCTTGAGCCACGCGCCCTCGGCCAGGTAGACCCGTCCGAGGACGTAGCGCGCGTCGATGTTGCGCGGCTCGATTTCGACGGCGCGCCGGGCCGACTCGGCGGCCCGCACGACCCGGCCCGCGAGGAGGTGCATGAAAGCGAGGCCGGCGTGCGCAGTGGCCCGATTCGGGTCGAGCCGCAGGGCCGTCTCCAAAGCCTTGCGGGCGTCGCCCAGCTCGCCGCGGTGGATGAGCGCGTAGGCGAGGGCGACCCACAGGGCAGTGTCGTCCTTGCGCCGCTTGAGGGCGGCGCGGAAGGACTTGGCCGCGCCCTTCATGTCGCCGGCGCGGTAGAGCTTTTCGGCGCGCGCGGCGTCGGCGTCCGGATGGTCGGGCTGCGCCTGCGCGAGCGCGCGGGGCACGGGTGCCGCGAGCGCCGCGCAGAGGAGGACGAGGGCGAGGAGCGGGGCGTTGAGGTGTCGAGGGAAGGGCATGGCTGTCGGCCCGCGCGGCGCGGACGGGCGTCGCCCGCGCCGCGGTTACTTCTCAAAGGCGAGGCTGGCGGCGCGCCTCACACGGACGCGCCGCAGCACTTCTTGTACTTCTTGCCGGAGCCGCACGGGCACGGCTCGTTGCGCCCGATCTTGGGCTGGTCGCGCGTGACGGTCTTGGTGCGCGCGGCCTCCTCGCCGGCGGCCGTCGCGCCCTGATTGGCCTTCGTGAAGGTCATCGAGGTCGGGCGGCGCGCGCGGCGCTGCTGGAGCTGCTCGGGCGACTGCTCGGCGACGACTTGCAGGTTGAAGAGCGTGCGGATCGTGCTCGTGTCGATGCGGTCGAGCATCGCCTGAAACATGTCGAAGCTCTCCTTCTTGTACTCGACGAGCGGGTCTTTCTGCCCGTAGCCGACCAGCCCGATGCCCTGCTTGAGGTGGTCGATGGCGAGCAGGTGATCCTTCCACTGCGCGTCGATGATGTTGAGCATGATGATGCGCTCGTAGGTGCGCATCGCCTCGGCCCCGACCTGCGCCTCCTTCGCCTCGTAGTGCGCGCGGGCCTTCTCCCAGACCTGCTCCTCGATCTGCTCGGAGGCCGAGTTCTCGAAGTCGATCCGCTCGGCCTCGGCGTCGAAGGCGTAGACGGCGTGGAGCTGGATTTTGAAGTTCTCCACGTCCCAGTCGTCGGGCGCAGCCTCGGCCGGGAGGTACTGCTTGACGAGGTCGGCGAGGAGGTCGCGGGCGACGCCGAGGACGTAGTCGCGCTGGTCGGGCTCCTCCATCAGCTGGCGGCGCAGGCCGTAGATGGTCTCGCGCTGCCGGTTCATCACGTCGTCGTACTGGAGCAGGTGTTTGCGCGTCTCGAAGTTGCGCGCCTCGACCGACTTCTGCGCCGCCTCGATGCGCTTCGAGACCATCTTCGACTCGATGGCGACGCCCTTCTCCATCCCCAGCCGCTGCATCAGCGCCTTCACCTTGTCGCCGGCGAAGATGCGCATCAGGTCGTCTTCCAGAGAGAGGTAGAAGCGCGACGAGCCGGG
Organism: Pyrinomonadaceae bacterium; assembly: GCA_035563275.1. Classification (GTDB taxonomy): domain Bacteria; phylum Acidobacteriota; class Blastocatellia; order Pyrinomonadales; family Pyrinomonadaceae; genus QHXN01. The sequence goes on along the minus strand of DATMVI010000549.1, from coordinate 4,228 downwards.
GTCGCCCTGACGGCCGGCGCGGCCGCGCAGCTGGTTGTCGATGCGGCGCGACTCGTGGCGCTCGGTGCCGAGGATGTGCAGGCCGCCCAGAGCGACGACCTCCTCGTGCTCGCGCTCGACGAAGGGCTTGATGTAGCGGAGCGCCTCCTCGAACTGCTCGGGGCTCGCCTCGTCGGGGTCGACCTCCTGCCGCTTCAGGTGCTCGCGGGCGAGGAACTCGGGGTTGCCGCCGAGGAGGATGTCCGTGCCGCGGCCGGCCATGTTCGTCGCGATGGTGATGGCCCCTTTGCGGCCGGCCTGCGCGACGATCTCGGCCTCGCGCTCGTGGTGCTTGGCGTTGAGGACGTGGTGGTAGTTGGGGATCGTCGCGTCGCCCTCGATGAGGATGTTGCCGCGCTCGTCCTTGTGCGGGATGCCGGCCTTCGAGAGCCGGCGCGAGATGAGCTCCGAGTTCTCGACCGAGACCGTGCCGACCAGCACCGGCTGCCCCTTCTCGTGCAGCTCGACGATCTCCTCGACCACGGCGTCCCACTTCTCCGGCAGCGTGCGGAAGATCATGTCCGGGTTGTCCTTGCGGATCATGGCCCGGTGCGTCGGGATGACAGCGACTTCGAGCTTGTAGGTCGCGTCGAACTCGGCCGCCTCGGTCTCGGCCGTGCCGGTCATGCCCGAGAGCTTGTCGTAGAGGCGGAAGTAGTTTTGCAGCGTGATGGTGGCGAGCGTCTGGTTCTCGCGCTCGATCTTGACGCCCTCCTTCGACTCGACGGCTTGGTGGAGGCCGTCCGACCAGCGGCGGCCCTGCATCAGGCGGCCCGTGAACTCGTCCACGATGATGACCTGACCGTCCTGCACGACGTAGTGGTGGTCGAGCTTGTAGAGCGTGTGCGCCTTGAGGGCGTTCTCGACGCAGTGCAGCATCTCCATGTTCGACGGGTCGTAGAGGTTGCCGACGCCGAGGAGGCGCTCGGCGTGGTCGACGCCGTCCTCGGTGAGCACGGCCGAGTGCTGCTTCTCGTCCACGATGAAGTCGCCGGGGCCCGGCTTGTTGTCCGGCCCCATCTCGGCGCGGCGCAGGTGCGGGATGACGGCGTTGGCTTGGTAGTACTTGTCGGTCGCCTCGTCCGACGCGCCCGAGATGATGAGCGGCGTGCGCGCCTCGTCGATGAGGATCGAGTCCACCTCGTCGACGATGGCGTAGTAGTGCGGGCGCTGGACGCAGGTGGCGAGGTCGAACTTCATGTTGTCGCGCAGGTAGTCGAAGCCGAACTCGTTGTTCGTGCCGTAGGTGATGTCGGCCGCGTAGGCGTCCTTGCGCTCCCAGTCGTCGAGGTCGTTGACGATGGCCCCGACCGTGAGGCCGAGGTGCTTGTAGATGCGCCCCATCCAGTCGGCGTCGCGCGTGGCGAGGTAGTCGTTGACGGTGACGACGTGGACGCCGCGGCCCGTCAGCGCGTTCAGCGTCGCCGGCAGCGTGGCGACGAGCGTCTTGCCCTCGCCCGTCCTCATCTCGGCGATCTTGCCGGAGTGGAGGGCGATGCCGCCGACGAGCTGCACGTCGAAGTGGCGCATGCCGGTGGCGCGCACCGACGCCTCGCGCGTGAGGGCGAAGACCTCGGGGAGGATGGCGTCGAGCGCCTCCTGCGTGCGCCGCTTGCGCTCCTTGCGCGCCTCCTCGCCCTTGCCCGGGATGTCGCCGATGGCGGCGATGACCTGCTCGCGGTAGTTGCGGATGCGCTCGCGCATCTCCTCGTCGGAGAGCAGCTTCGTCTCCTCCTCCAACTCGTTGATGCGGGCGACGAGCGGCTGGAGCCCCTTCAGGTAGCGCTGGTTGCTGCTGCCGAAGACTTTGGTCAGAAACTTGTCTATCATCGTCTTAAATCCTTATCGGAAAAACAGTCCGGAGTCCCACGCCCGGAGTCTCAAGTCAGGAGCGCGCCCTCGACTTCGGACTTTCAGACCTGTGACTCACGACTAATCGCTTTGAGCGATTCTATGTGAGCGGCGGGGGGGTGGCAAGCCGGCGTAAAGTTTCGGGTTAGGGGTCACGGGTTGCGGGCCGGAGGCGATCTCCCGGCCCGCAACCCGAAACTTTGAACCCGGAACTCCCGAGGCTTCGGCCGGGGGGGTTAGTCGGGCGTGACCTGCTTGAGGAGGAGGTTGCCCATCGCCTCGCGGGTGGTGTCGAGGTTCATGACGAGGTGCTTGCCGCTGGCCGAGAGCTTCATGCCGCCGAGGACGACGCCCTCGGGCGTGCCGCGCCGCATCATGCGCCCGAGGTTGAGCATCATGCGGTAGCCGCGGGCCATCTCCTCGGCGCGCGCCTCCGAGGGCGTCTCCGAGAGGGTGTGGGCCGTGAAGCGCTCGCCGTCGAGCGTGAAGGTCATCGAGACGCGCGAGACGCTTTCGAGCGGCCCGAGCGCGCGGCTCTCGCTCAGCGAGGCGACGAAGTCCTGCGCGACGGCGCGGAAGTGCGGGTTCGAGGCCGACTCGCCGGTGATGACCGGGTTCGAGAGCGTGCCGTCCTCGGCGCGGTCGGCCTCGACCGTGAGCGACTGCCGCTTCGAGAGGTCGAGCTTGCGCTGCCCGTGGAGCCGCCGCGCGCGCGCGAGGAAGGAGCGGAACGGGGCCATGTTGATCTTGGCCGGCTTGCCGGCGGCCGCGTCCACCCTCCGCGCCTGCGCGAAGACGGCCGCCTCGGCCGACGCCGGCAGCACGCCGAGCACGAACGCCCCGACGACCGCCGCCCGCACGATAAAGACCCTGCTGAAAAGTGTGTTCCTCATCTTTAAGTGTCGAGCCCCGAGTCCCGAGTTTACTCTGCGCGAGTTGGTTAGCGCGACCCGCGCCGCCCGAACCCGGAACTCCCCTTAGCCCTTCCCCTGCGCCGCGGCCGCCTTCGCCGCCTTCTTGGCGAGCATGTCGGCGAGCATCTTGCCGGCGACCTCACGCGGCATCTCGAAGTTCATGACGAACTGTTTGCCGTCGGCGCTGACGTTCAGGTTCTTGTACAACTCGCCCTCTTCCGTCCCCTCCCGCGCCTTGCGCGCGCCGACGAGCAGCAGGCCGTAGCCGGTCGCCATCTGCGAGGCGCGCGAGTCGGTGTCCACCTCGCTCACGATCCTGACGGTCAGCTTCTCCTGATCGAGCCGGAGCTTCATCTGCACGTTCTTCACGCCCTTGAGCAGCGAGAGCACGCGGCTCTCCGAGAGGGCCGTGATGAACTCCTGCGCGAGCAGGGCCATGTTCTCGTCGCTCGCCTGCTCCCATTCGAGCTTGACGGTGTCGCGGTTCAGCGTCCCGTCCTCGTTGCGCTCGGCCGTCGCCGTGACGCCGACCGTCCCGCTCAGGTTCAGCTTGCCCTCGTCGAACATCGTCTTGCCCTTCTGCGCGATGTCCTCGAAGGGCTTGGTGTTGATCTTCGGCGGGCGCTCGACGCCGCTGGCCTTGGCGATCTCGTCCAGCTCCGCCTCCTGCGCCTTCTGCTGCGCCTCGTCGGGCGCGGGCGAGGGCGTCGCCTGCGCGATCTCGACGGGCGAGGGCACGGGCTCGGGCGTCGCGATGACCTGCGGGCGCGGCGCGCGCACGCGCGGCTGCCGGATGACGACGGGCGGCGGCGGAGGCGCGGCCACACCCATCAGCAGAGGGTCTTCGGGCGACGCGACCTCGGGCGGCGGGCCGAAGTAGTCCGCGGGGTAGTAGAGCTTTTCGTAGGGTTCGAGCTTGATGACGGTGGCCCGCTGCCCGATGAGCGAGCGGTCGTAGTCCTCGCTGACGAACTCGATGCCGGCCGCCGAGCCGGCGACGTAGAGTAGGCCCCGCAGCGAGGGCACGTAGACGACGGCCAGAAAGAAGACGCCGTGCAGCACGACCGAGAGCGCCACGAGCCGCGACATCAGCGGCCAGCGCGGCACCCTGTCTACCTCGAACCTGTCGAACAGTTCGGCCATAAATTCTGAGCTTCACCCCGGCCGGCCCCGCCCGGCGCAAAACCCGCAAGTCTTAGACGCGGAATGTGCCCCGAGCGTTGCGAAAACCACACAAAAGTTACCATTACGCGGGAGCCTTAAACAAAGTTCGTACTGTAAAATGCCGACTTATGCCACGCCCGCGTAAAGGCGGCCCGAGGCCGCGCAAAGGTTCTAAAGGCCGCCGCGACGAGCGCCCCGAAGGCGGCGGCCGCGGTCACGCTGGCCCGCGCCGCCCGCCGCCCGCGCCCCCCCCGGCCTCG
>DATMVI010000548.1:0-6729 GCA_035563275.1 Pyrinomonadaceae bacterium | reverse complement strand
ATGGAGGCGACGACGACGCGCGCCTCGACCGTGATCAGGTCAATGCCGACGAGCGAGATGCGCACCCACGCGTCAATGACGATGCCTTTATCCAGCACGCGGTCGAGCACGTCTATCAGACTGGTGCCGCCCGGGGCTCTTTCGACAGCCATGCGGTTCTGTTCCTTCCTCTCAGAGTGAGCCAATGATGGATTTTCGATTTTAGATTTTTGATTCGCGATTGAAGGCGGCGGCCGCGTCCCCTTCAACCGCGGATCGAAACCCGGAATCGAAAATTCATCATTGGCTCACTCTGAGAGGAAGGAATAGAACCGCATGGCTGTCGAAAGAGCCCCGGGCGGCACCAGTCTGATCGACGTGCTCGACCGCGTGCTGGACAAAGGCATCGTCATCGACGCGTGGGTGCGCATCTCGCTCGTCGGCATTGACCTGATCACGGTCGAGGCGCGCGTCGTCGTCGCCTCCATCGACACCTACCTCAAGTACGCCGAGGCCGTCGGCCTGACGCCCGCCGTCTCCCGCCCGGCGCTCACGCCCGGCGCCGAGCCGCTCGGCGACGAGCCGCGCCGCCGCGTCAACGTCGAAGTCGAAAGACCGTAATCAGTCGCCGGTCGTCGGCCGCCGGCTTTCGGCGGGGGCGGGCGCCGCGTCCGCCCCGCGCGCCTGAAAGCGGGCGGACGACGACCGGCGACCGATGACTGATGACTGACAGCCGACAACCGGTCATGGAGAATCGTCTCACGCGGACAGCGACGGCGCTCGACGCCCTGCGCGAGAACGCGGCGGGCAGGCTGCCGCTCTACCAGTACGAGTTCCTCTTCGAGATGACGACGCAGCTGCTCGCGGCCGAGCGCCTCGACGAGCAGGTCTCGCTCGTGCTCGACACGCTCACGACCGGCCTCGGCTACCCGCGCGCCGCCGTCGCCCTCATCGACAAGTCGCGGGGCCTCCTGCGCGTGCGTCAGGCCGCGGGCTTCCGCGACGACGCCGAGGCCTCGCGCCTCGAACTCACGCTCGACTCCAACGCCCCGCAGGTGAGGGTCGTCCACGAGGCCCGCCCCGTCTGGATCAGGCGCGGCGGCGACGACGCGGCCGCCGACGCCTTCCTCGAACTGATCGGCGCGGCCGGCGACCTGCTCGCCCTGCCGCTCGTCGGCGGCCAGCTCCCGGCCTCGGGCGACCCGGCGCGGCTGCCCGCCACCGGCGACCTTTGGATGCCGCAGTCGCTCTGCATGGGCGCGCTCTACGTCGGCGTGCGCCCCGACGACCTCGACGAGACGCAGCAGCGCCTCATCGGGCTCTTCGCCGACCGCATCGGCGTCATCATCTCGAACACCATCCAGATCGAGCGCCTCAACTCCAACGTCCGCAAGCTCCAGCGCGAGCGCCAGTGGGTCGAGTCCATCATGAAGTCGGTGGCCGACCCCATCGTGCTCACGAACATGGACAACGAAATCCTCCTCCAGAACCGCCGCGCCGAGGAACTCTTCAGCGACACGCGCGACGCGAGCGAGGGCAAGCGGCGCGCGCTCGAGATGAACGACCTCCTCTTCTCGGCCTACCTGTCGAGCGCGGCCGTCGCCTCCGAGGCCGTCGTCGGGCGCGACCTCACGCTCGTGGACCCGCTCGAAGGCTCCGACATCCACTTCGAGGTCATCTCCACGCCGGCCCTCAACGCGCGCGGCGAGCGCATCGGCATGGTCTCGATCTTCCGCGACGTGACCGACCTGCGCCGCGCCAACGAGGAGCTGGCCCGCAACTTCGGCAAGCTCCAGCAGGCCGAGGCCGAGGCCCGGCGCGAGCGCGACCGCCTCGACCTCATCCTCGAGCACGTCGGCCACCCCATCGCCGTCTGCGACTCGTCGGGCAAGTTCATCCTCTTCAACCAGCGCGCCGAGCGGCTCTTTCAGGAGTCGGGCGAGACGCCCGCGCGCGCGGCCCGCGCCGTCCGCAACAACTCGGTCAAGCTCACCTCCTTCATCTCGACGCTGGCCTCGGGCGGCGAGACCGGCCGGCAGGCCGAGATCGAGATCATCGACCCGGAGACGGGCGACTCCCTGCCGATGGAGATCACCTCGGCCGAGGTGGCCGACGCCCGCGGGCAGGTCACGGCCGTCGTCTCCATCCTCCACGACCTCTCCGAGATACGCGAGCTCGAGCGGCGGCGGGTCGAGCAGCAGCTCTTCGAGTCGGAGAAGCTGGCGGCGGTCGGCCGGCTCGCCGCCTCCATCGCGCACGAGGTCAACAACCCGCTCGAGGCCATCAAGAACTCGCTCTACCTGCTCTCGACGGGCAAGGGCGGCGAGCAGCACGAGCGCTTCCTCGACGTGGCGCGCAAGGAGACCGAGCGCGTCTCGCACATCATCCGCCAGATGCTCGGCTTCGCCCGCCGCTCCGGCGAGGTCGAGTGGGTGGACGCCAACCACCTGCTCGAAGAGACGCTCATCCTCGTCGAGAAGAAGATGCGGCAGGCGCGGGTCGAGGTCGCGCGCCGGTTCGACGCGGGGCTGCCGCGCGTGCGCGCGCGCGCCGACCAGCTCCGACAGGTCTTCCTCAACCTGATGCTCAACGCGCAGCAGGCCATCGAGGGCGCGGGCCGCATCACCATCGCCACCTCGCGCTACGAGCAGGCGTTGCAGCCGACCATCTCCGTGCAGATCAGCGACACCGGCCGCGGCATCAGCGAGGCCGACGTGGCGCGCATCTTCGAGCCGTTCTTCTCGACGCGGACGAAGGGCACGGGCCTCGGCCTGTGGGTGACGCAGGACATCGTCCGCCACCACGGCGGGCGCATCGAGGTGACGAGCGCCGAGGGGCGCGGCACGACCTTCAACATCATCCTCCCCGTAGACTCGCCCACGCTCTCGGAAAACAATGCCGGACAGCCGCAGTAGAGACGCCTCGGCCGACGGCCGGCGGCGCGCGCGGCCCAGCCGCCTGCTCGTCGTTGACGACGAGGAGAGCGTGCGCGTCACCACGGCCGCCATCCTCGAACAGGAGGGCTACCACGTCGAGACGGCCGAGGACGGCACGGAGGCGCTCCAGAAGGTCGCGCGCGGCGGCTTCGACCTCGTCCTCACAGACCTCCGCATGGAGGACATGGACGGCATCACGCTGCTCCACGAGTTGCAGACGCGCCACCCCGGCGTCGTCACCGTCGTCCTCACCGGCTACGCCACCATCGAGTCCTCCATCGACGCGCTGCGGCAGGGCGTCTACGACTACCTCGTCAAGCCGTGCGTCGTCGACGACCTCAAGCGCACCGTGCGGCGCGCGCTCGAACACCGCGAGCAGCGGATGCGGATCACGGAGCTGTCGAGCCCCGTCGTGGAAATCTGGGACGGCGTGCTGCTGCTGCCCGTCGTCGGCACGCTCGACGACCAGCGGGCCGCGCAGATGTCGGGCGCGCTCTTCGAGGCCGTGAGCGCGAAGGGGGCGCGGGTCGTCCTCGTGGACATCACGGGCTGCACGGTGGTGGACACCTACACGGCGGCGCACCTCATCAACACCGTCCGCTCGCTCCGGCTCCTCGGCGCGGCGGCCATCGTCACGGGCGTCAGCGCCCACGTCGCCGCCGACCTCGTCAAGCTCGGCGTGCGGCTCGAAGACATCACGACGCGCCGCCGGCTGGCCGACGGGCTGCGGCTGGCCTTAGAATTAGTGGGGCAGGTGCCGGGCGTCGCGGGCCGGGGGCCGGGTTTCGGCTGATTCTCTCCACCCCGAATCTTACGTGAAACCGAGAGCCCCGCCGGCGCGGGGCGGGTTCCGCCCCGGGGCCCGACGGCCGGCACCCGGCACACGCTTTTTTTATGTCTGCTGAGACGAGTCAAGCGCAGGAGCGCACGGCGCGGCTGTTGGTGGTCGACGACGAGGAGTCCATCGTCCTGACCATCAGCGAGGTGCTGCGCCTCGAAGGCTACGAGGTGGACGTGGCGATGAGCGGGGCGGAGGCCGTCTGGAAGCTGCGCCGCGAGGGCTTCGACCTCATCCTCACAGACCTGCACATGGAGGAGGGCGACGGCCTCTCGGTGCTCGAAGAGGCGCGGCGACGCGCGCCGCTCACCATCACCATCGTCCTCACCGGCTACGCCAACGTCGAGACGGCCATCTCCGCGCTGCGCCACGGCGCCTACGACTACCTCCTCAAGCCCTGCAACATCGAGGAGATGAAGCTCACCGTCCAGCGCGGCCTCGACCACCGCCGCCTGATGCTGGCCGAGCGCGAGGCCCGCGCCAACCTCGAAAAGCTCAACCGCGAGCTGGAGCGCCGCGTCGAGCAGCGCACGGCCGAGCTCGTCCGCGTCAACCGGGAGCTGTCCGAGGCCAACCGCGCGAAGGACGTGTTCCTCGCCACCCTCTCGCACGAGCTGCGGACGCCGCTGACGCCCGTCCTCGGCTGGGTCAACCTTTTGCGCGCGGGCGGGGGCGCGGCGGCCGGCCCCGCCATGCTCGCGCAGGGGCTCGACGCCATCGAGCGCAACGCCCGCCTTCAGGCCCGCCTCATCGACGACCTGCTCGACATCTCGCGCATCGTCTCGGGCAAGCTCCGCATCGAGTGGGAGCCGGTCGACCTCTGCGCCGTCGTCGAGTCGGCGGTCGAGGCCGTGCGGCCCGAGGCCGAGGCCCGCCGCGTCGCGATCTCGGCCGAAGCGCCTGACGGCCCGCTCGTCGTCCACGGCGCGCCCGTCCGCCTCCAGCAGGTCGTCTGGAACCTGCTGGCCAACGCCGTCAAGTTCACGCCCGACGGCGGGCGCGTGCGCGTGCGCGCGCGGCGCGAGCGGGACGAGGCGCGCGTCGAGGTCGAGGACACGGGCATCGGCATCGCGCCCGAGTTCCTGCCGCACGTCTTCGACCGCTTCCGGCAGGCCGACGGGACGACGACGCGCCAGTTCGGCGGCCTCGGCCTCGGCCTCGCCATCGTCCACGCGCTGACGGAGCTGCACGGCGGCTGGGTGCGCGCCGAGTCGGAGGGCGAGGGGCGCGGCTCGCGCTTCACGTTCGCGCTGCCGTGCGCGGGCGGGGGCGCGGCCGGCGAGGAGGAGGCGGGCGAGGAGGCCGCGGCGAGCCGCGGGCTGCCCGTCCTGCTCATCGAGGATTCGAGCGACACGCTGGAGCTGCTCCAGATGCTCTTCTCGCGCAAGGGCTACGACGTGATCGGGGCCGGCTCGGCCGTCGAGGCGCTCGACCGCGCCGGCGAGCGCCGCCCCGGCCTCATCATCTCCGACATCAGCATGCCGGAGGTGGACGGCTACACGCTGCTCGAACAACTGCGGCGACTGCCCGGCCTCGAACGCGTCCCGGCCATCGCCCTGACCGGCCACGCGATGGACGAAGACCGCGAGCGAGCGCTCGCCGCCGGCTTCTCCGTCCACGTCCCCAAACCCGTCGACCCCGAAGAACTCTTCCGCATCGTCCGCAGCCTTACGAAGTAAAAAAGTTCGGGGCTTCGGGCTAAGAACGGGGCCGCGGGCGGGAGCCGGCGGGTTCGTGTGTCACCCACCTCAACCCGCCCGCCGCCGCCCGCGGCCCCGTCCCCGTCTTCAACCCGGGACTCGAAACCCGCGGCCCGAAACTCATCGCGCGTTGACGGCGACAACCGTGGCCTCGCCGCCGGCCTTCGCCCGCCCGCGGCGCGCGCCGCGCTCGCTCCTCGATTCGGCCACCTCGCGCCCGACGGCCGCGCCGGGCACGTAGACGCCCGCGAGGAAGTAGGCGTCGCCGTACTGCCTGAAGGTCAGCCGGGCCTTGCCGGAGTCGCCGCGCGCGGCGTTCGTCAACACAGTGGCCGAAGCCCCGCCGTCCTCGCTCCTGATGAGGATGGCCGCCTCGGAGTCGAGCTTGACGCGGCGGACGGTGTAGCGGCCCGCCGGGAGTTGCCGCTCGCCGGCCGTGAAGGCGAACGGGACGTTGACGACGGCGCGGTCGGCCGTCTGCGCCGAGGCGGGCTGCGAAGCCCCGAGGATGATGCCCGCGATGATGAGCGCCAGCGCCCTGTTGATTTGCTTTTTCATGTCTCCTCCTTTTAGTCTCAGTTGACTGTCACCGCGCCCCGGCGCCGGCCGGAACGTCCGCCATCTCGGTTCGTATCAAGAGCGTCACCGCCCTGCTGTCGGAGAACGCGCAAGGCGCGCGGCGGGGATTTTCAAAAAGGCACCAAAGGCCGCCAAAATAGTTTTCAAAGAGTTCTCAAAGAACTTTCAAAAGGCACTTATGGGCAGTCGAGTCAGCCACTTCTACGAGTTCGGCCCCTTCTCGCTGGACGCCTCGGAGCGGACGCTGCGGGGCGGCGAGGCATTCGTCCGCCTGACCCCGAAGGAGATGGAGCTGCTGCTCGCCCTCGTCCGCGGCGGCGGCCGGGTGCTCTCGAAGGAGGAACTTTTAAAGGAGGTCTGGCCCGACACCTTCGTCGAGGAGGCGACGCTGGCGCAGAACGTCTTCACGCTGCGCAAGGCTCTGGGGCGCGTGGACGCCGGGCGGCAGTACATCGAGACGATCCCGCGGCGCGGCTACCGCTTCGCCGCCGAGGTGCGCGAGCGGCGCGGCGAGGAGCCGGCGGCCGGCGGGGTGAGACGCGGGCCGGCCGAGGTCGGGGCGCGCGCGGGCGAAGAGTTCGCGAGGGCGGGCGAGATAAGTTCCAACGGGGAGGTGAATGCCGGCGGCGGGATAAATTCCAACGGCGCGCGCGCGGGCTTGGGGGCCGGCGCCGCCGCGCGCGTGGCGGACGACGCC
>DATMVI010000547.1:0-3144 GCA_035563275.1 Pyrinomonadaceae bacterium | reverse complement strand
TGCGCCGCCGTCCTGCGCACCTCCTCCAGATACTTCTGGTAGGAGAGGTAGACGATGGCGATGACGGGGAGCGGGAAGATGAGTGAGTAGAAGCTGACGGCCTGCAAGAGCTTCGCCAGCGCGACCGCGAGCAGCGCGCCGACGAAGTAGCTGATGAAGGCCCAGAGGTAGTGGCTCGCCCACGCGCGCCAGATGGGCCGGCTCTCTTTGAGCGCGAGGTAGGCGGCGCCGATGCCGGTGTGCGCCGCGTACTGCGTGAGGGCGAGCAGGCAGATGAGGCCGACGGCCACCGAGAGCGGCTGCCCCTGCACGCCCGTCACCCCGCCGAAGACGAGGCCGGCCAGCGTGCCGGAGAGGAAGGTGGCGCAGACGAGCGCGCCCGAGTTGCACAGGACGGTGAGCGGCCGCTTGCTCAGCCGCGCCCCGGCGCAGATGCCCTCGACGGCCGCGAGCACGACGGCCGCCTCCGTCCCGTAGAGGAGGAGCGAGAGGAAGACGAAGGTGTCGGAGACGGTGACGGTCGCGTTGACGCGCGGGATCGGCACCGAGACGCGCGAGCTGACGACGACCGTCGTCAGGAAGAGCAGCAGGAAGCCCAAGTCGAGCCGGCCGGCGGGGAAGCTCGCCGCCGCGCAGAAGAGAATGGCCGCCCCCGCCGCGACGACGAGCCGCCGGTAAGGGTCTGTCAGGCGCTGCCAGCGCGTCGCTTTCGTGTCCGCACTCACGGTCTTTCGAAGCTCCGTTTCAGGCGTCGAGGCTTACGGCGCGGCCCCGTCCTCGTAGACGACGGGCATGCCGTCCGCGCCGTCGCCGTCCGCCATCGGTTCTTCTCGCCGGAAGGCTTGTTGGGGTCGACCGGCGCGAGAACCCACTGGAGGGCGCGCAGGACGTTCGAGGTCAGGCCCACGCCCTGCGCGTCGAGCACGCGGAGGCTGATGATCTTGGCCTCGGGGGCGGGGCCGACGTAGGCCCCGTGCGCGACGTGGTCTGAGCCCGCGGCCAGCGAGGCGACGTGCGTGCCGTGGCCGTAGGGGTCGTCGGCGCGCCCCTCGCCCGTGAAGTCCCTGACGAGTTCGACGCGGCTGCCGATGCTGTGGTGCTCCCTGTCAACGCCGGAGTCGAGCACGGCGATGTTCATGTCCTTGCCTTCGAGGCCGCCGTTGCCCGTCTGCCGCCGCATCTCGGCCGCGCCCGTCGTCGCCTCGATGAAGCCGAGGCGCTCGACGGCGCGGTCGGGCGTAGGGCAGCCGCGGCGACGAAGGCGGCGGTCAGCTTTACACGAGGTTTCATACCGGCCTCAGCTCTGGTTTGAGTTGATTCGGAAGTGAGTTCGGCGGCCGTGCGGCCGTCGGAGCGAGAGGCTACGAAGCAACCACAGTGCCGCAGGTCGTTCGCGCTTCGGGCCGCGAGTCGGCCGGGAAATTCGAGGAAAAGTGAGGGGCGGGCGGACGGGCAGACACAAACCGTCAGGTCAGAGTGACGGGCGCAGTCAGCGTGACGGGCCGGAATGAACGACCGTCGGGTGTGGCGGGAGGGTGTTTCAGAGCAGAGAACGCGGGGGCGGGGGGCACGGAGCAGACCGTCCGCGCCCCCACGTTTTAGCCGCCGCGCCGGACGAGGCTGGCGGCGACGGCGACCAGCTCCGCCAGCTCGACCGGCTTGGGCACGTGCATCTGGTAGCCGGCGCGCAACGCCTGCATCCGATCCTCGACCCGCGCGTAAGCCGTCAGCGCGATGGCCGGCACGCGCCCGCCCGCTTCGGCCGGGAGCTGGCGCACGCGCCGCACCAACTCGTAGCCGTCCTCGCCGGGCATGCCGATGTCGCTGATGAGCAGGTCGGGCGCGGCGCTCGCCATCGCTTCGAGCGCCTCGGCCACCGAGACGGCGGTCGTCACCTCCGCGCCGCAACGCCCGAGGCCCGCCCTCAGCAGTTCGCGCGTGTCCGGCTCGTCGTCGACGACGAGGATGCGCAGCCCGTCGAGCCGCTCGACGCACTCGAAGGCGGGCAGCGTCTCGCGCGCCGCCGGGTGGACGCGCCCGCTCTCAGCCTCGGCCGCGTAGACCGGCGCGACCGGCAGCAGCACGGTGAAGGTCGAGCCGTGACCCTCGCCCCCGCTCTCGGCGCGCACCGTCCCGCCGTGCAGCTCGACCAAGTGGCGGACGATGGCGAGGCCGAGGCCGAGGCCGCCGTGCTGGCGCGTCGTCTTCTGGTCGGCCTGCCGGAAGCGGTCGAAGACGTGCGGCAGGAATGACGGGCTGATGCCGGCGCCGGTGTCCGAGACCGCGATCTCGACGTGCGAGTTGACGCGCTCCAGCTTGACCTGCACGCGCCCGCCCTTCGGCGTAAACTTGATGGCGTTCGAGAGCAGGTTCCAGACCACCTGCTGCAAGCGCACGGGGTCGCCCGAGACGGAGACGACGCCGGTGTCCATGATCTTCTGCACGCGCACGCCTTTGGCCTCGGCCGCGGGCCGCACGGCCTCGACCGCCGCCTCGATGAAGGAGACCGGGTCGACGGGCCGCACGTCGATGCGGAGCTTGCCGGTGATGATGCGCGAGACATCCAGCAGGTCGTCGATGAGCTGCGCCTGCGCCCGCGCGTTGCGCTCGATGGTCTCGAAGGCCTTGGCGGCGGAGTCGCCGTTGTACTGCCCGGTGCGGAGCATGTGCGCCCAGCCGAGGATGGCCGTCAGGGGCGTCCGCAGCTCGTGCGAGACGGTGGCGAGGAACTCGTCCTTGAGGCGGTTCGACTCCTGCGCCTCGCGGTAGAGGCGCTCGGCCTCGGCGCGCGCGCGCTGCGCCGCCTCGTAGAGCCGCGCGTTGTCCATCGCGACGGCCGCCTGCGCGGCCAGCCCCGTCACGATGCGCTCGTGCCGCTCGGTGAAGACGCCCGCCTCCGGGTGGCCGAAGAAGAGCCCGCCCAACACTTCGCCGGAGCGCGAGGCGACGGGCACGGCCAGATAACTGACCACGGGGAGGTGGCCTTCGGGCATCCCGAAGTAGGGCGAGTTCTTGCCGTAGCGCGGGTCGAGCTTCACGTCGGCGATGCGCACCGCGCCCTCGCCGCGGAAGGTCGGGCCGAAGAGGTCTGTGGCGCGCGGCATCGGGAAGTGCTCGAAGGCCGAGCGCGGGACGCCCGAGAGC
>DATMVI010000546.1:0-3865 GCA_035563275.1 Pyrinomonadaceae bacterium | reverse complement strand
GGTCTGGCCGGCGGGCTGCGCGGCGGGCGCGCTCGGGGCCGGCGTCAGGACGCGCGCCGGCGCGGTGCGCTCGACGGGGCGCGCGCGGTAGTTGTCGGGCAGCGTGCCGCCGTTCTGGATGACGGCGTCGATGATGTCGTTGCCCTTGTTGTCGGTGCTGATGATGACGCCGTTCCTGTCCACGGTCTTCGGCACGACGCCCGTGATCTCGCGGATGATGCCGCCGAGGAAGCTCTGCCCCTGCGGCTCCTCGTAGTTGACCCTCTGCGGGTCGGGGCCGGGGTCTTGCGCGCCCATCGCCGTCAGCTGCTCGCGGGCCTTCTCGGCGTACTCGCTGTTCGGGTGGTTACGCAGCAGGCGCTGGAAATACTTGATGGCCTCGTCCGGCTCCTCCTCCTGCATGTAGGTGTCGCCGAGGCGGAAGAGCACTTCGGCCATGCGCGAGAAGTGCGGGTACTTCTCGGCGATCTCGCGGTAGCGCGACTGCGCGCCCTTGACGTTGGTGGCCGCCTGCCGGTTGTACTTCTCGTAGTAGTGGTTGCCGACGATCAGGTTGTGCATGGCGAGGTTCTCCTGCACCTCGCGCAGCTTGACCTCGGCGTCGGGCCGCAGGGCGGACTTCGGGAACTGCTGGAAGAAAGCCTTGAGGCGCTGCTCGGCCTTGCGCGCCGGCCCCATCTCGCGGTCGGGCAGCCCCATGCGGCGCATCTCGACCTCGGCCATCTTGAGCATCACATCGTCGGCGAGCGGGTGGGTCGGGAAGAAGGTGAACCAGTCCTGATAATGCTGCGCGCCCTGAATGAGCGCGCTCGTCGTGCCTTCGAGGTAGAAGGTGTCGGCGATGGCGAGCTTGGCGAGCGGCAGGAAGGGCGAGTCCGGGTAGGTGTTGATGACGACGCTGTAGAGGGCGCGGGCCGTCTCGTAGTTGTCGCCGCGGGCCTCCTTCGTCGCCTCCTCGAAGAGGACGCGGTCGCGGCCCGGGGCGACCGTGCCGACGAGTTCGTCGTACTTGTCGCCGTCGCCGCGGCCGAGGATGCGGCTGAAGAAGCCGCCCTTCTTTTTCTTCTTCACGTCGGCCATGTCAACCGAGGCGCGGCGGTCGCCGGCCGTGTCGCGCATGGCCACCTGCACGCGGCCGTCGATGTCGGCGACCGAGGTTTCGAGCCGGTCGAGGATGGAGGGGTCGTAGCGGTCGGCGCGCTCCTGCTTGCCGCGCACGTCGTTGACCTCGGAGAGGACGGAGCCGACCTCCTTCTCCAGCGCGCCGAGGCGCGCGCGCGGGTCGTCGGCCCCGGGCGCCTCCTGCCCCTTGTCGCGGGAGTTGAGGCCGGCGATGGCGCTCGTCAGCGTGCGGCGCATCGTCTCCAGCCGCGAGCGCATGACATCGATGCGCTGCATCGCCGAGAGCTGCGACTGCTGCGACGCCTGCCCGAGCGCGGGCGCCGCGGGCAGCGAGCCCGCCGCCACCAAGGCGCACAGAATAACCGGCACGACCTTCCGAAGACGCATTACGAAACCTCCAAAAAAGCAGTAGTCAGTAGGCAGTAGTCAGTAGAAAAGCCTTCGCCGGCGAACCCGCGAGGTGTCGGCGTCGGCGGGGCGGAGCCTGCCGGCGCCGCTTACTTTCTGCCGGCCACTTCTTCTTCGTTCGCGGCGGCGAGCAGTTCGCGCACGGCGCGGGCCGGGTCGCCCTGCCCGAAGACGGCCGTCCCGGCGACCATGATCTCGGCCCCGGCGGCGGCCGCCGCCCCGATGGTCTCGGGGCCGATGCCGCCGTCGATCTCGACGCGCACGGCGAGGCCGCGCTCGTCTATCAGACGCCGCAGGCGGCGCACTTTGTCGAGGGTTGTCGGGATGAATTTCTGCCCGCCGAAGCCGGGGTTGACGGACATGACCAGTACATAATCGGCGAATTGCAGCGCCTCGTCCAGCGCCGCGAGGGGGGTCGCCGGGTTGATGACGACGCCGGCCTGCGCCCCCTTCTGCCTGATTCCCGCCAAAGTCCGGTGGATGTGCGGGTCGGCCTCCACGTGTACGGAAACCATCTGCGCCCCGGCCTCGACGAACTGCTCGGCGTACCGCCCCGGCTCGGAAATCATTAGATGCGCGTCGAGGGGCAAACGGGTTGCGCGCGCAAGTGAACGAACGACGGGAATTCCGACCGTCAGGTTGGGCACGAAATGGCCGTCCATCACGTCCACGTGGATAAGCGTAGCCCCGCCGCGCTCGGCGGCCTCGATCTGCTCGCCGAGGCGCGCGAAATCGGCGGACAGGATGGACGGCGCGATCTCGACCATGCGGTTTAAGGGCTCCGTGGCTGGGAGGCGCGGGCCTCAGTCGTTGGGCCGGCGGTTGGCGTTAGAGGCGGCCGGGCGGGCCGCGTTGGCGTTGCGCGAGCCGCCGGAGTTGGCGTTGCGGGTGTTGGTGTTCCGGGCGTTGGCGTTGCGGTTCGCGCCGGCGTTGCGGTTGCCGGCGTTCTGGTTGGCGCCGTCGCGGTTGGCGGGCGCGGCGTTGCGGTTCAGGTTGACGCCGCCGTTAGAGTTGGCGTTAGAGTTGGCGTTCGCGGCGGCGTTGGCGTTGGCGTTGCGGTTGGAGTTGCGGCGGCGCTCGCGGTTGACGTTGGCGTTCGCGTTGGTGTTCTCGGTGCGGGTGCCGGTCTTCTCCTCCTCGCGCCGCTCCTCGGCCACCTCCTCGTCGGGCGGCCGCTCGCCCTCCTTCGGCGCGCGGCTGACGACGACGGCCACCGTCTGCCCGGCCTTGATGATCTCGCCGGCGCGCGGCGACTGGTCGAGGATGACGCCCGGCGCGACGCCCGGCTTGAAGCGCGCGGCGCGCTCGCGGATGTCGAGGCCGGCGCGCTCCAGCGTCGTCTCGCCGTCGAGGTAAGACTGGTTGACCACGTCGGGCACTTGGATTTCCGGGCTGCGCAGGGAGAGGTAGACGCTCAGCAGCACCCCGGCGGCGAAGACGGCGGCGACCAGCAGCAAAATTCCGAGTTTACCGAACGCCGACAGAATCCTTGGCAAGACTGCTCCCCGTCGCCTGCCGCCCACCCGTTGGATTAGCGCGCCGCGCCGCGGGCCGGCCAAGTCGCGCAGTCTAACACCCGCCGCGGACGGGCCGCAAGCAAAGGAAATTAGCCACGCAGACGCGGGGGCGCGGGGAGAAGGAATATATAAAACCCTCGCGGGAGAGTTGACGCCGCCGCCCGCCGCTCAAATCTTCCGCGGGGGTTTTATCGCTTCTTCTGCCCGGCGCCTGCGCGCCCGCGCGGCTAAATTTTTTCAAAGGCGGCGACGTAGAAGCCGTCCACGTCGTCGCGGTGGGGCCAAGTGCGGGCCGCGCCCGAAGGGAGGCGGATTCGCTCGGGCGCGTCCCCGATCTCGGTCTGCCGGAAGTCTCCGCGCAGGCGCAGGAAGTCGGCGACGACCTCCTCGTTCTCTTCCCTCTCGACCGAGCAGGTCGAATAGACGAGGCGGCCGCCGGGGCGGACGACGCGCGCCGCCTCGGCCAGTATCCGCCGCTGGAGCGCGGAGAGTTTCGTGATGTCTGCGGGCGCGACTCGCCAGCGGATTTCCGGGTTGTGGCGGAGCGTGCCCGTGCCCGTGCCGGGCGCGTCCACGAGCACGCGGTCGAAGGCGTCGTCGCGGAACGGCAGCGCGCCGGCCGCGTCGAGGAGGACGAGGCGGAGGCTCTTCAAGCCCTGCCGCCGCGCCGACTCGCCGACCACGCGGAGGCGGTGCGCGTGCAGGTCTCCGGCGACGACGTGCGCGCCGTCGAGGGCGTGGGCCGCCATCTGCGTCGTCTTGCTGCCGGGCGCGGCGCAGGCGTCGAGCACGCGCTCGCCCGGCGCCGCCCCGACGAC
>DATMVI010000545.1:0-4944 GCA_035563275.1 Pyrinomonadaceae bacterium | reverse complement strand
CGCTCGCGGCCCGCGGCCTCGCGGCCGTCGGCCTCGTCGGCGCCGGCGGGCTCAAGGAGGAGTGGCTCGCGCCGCTCGCGCGCTTCCGCGTCGTCGCCGCGCTCGACCCGGACGCCGCCGGGCGCCGCGCCGCCGCGCGCTACCGCGAGCTGTTCGCCCGCCGCGGCCTGCGCCTCGCCGCGCTCGACCTCCCCGCGGACGTTAACGATTTCTTCCGCCAGCGCCCCTCTGCCGCCCTCGAATTCGAGCTGATGACGGAAGCGGCGCTGGAAGAAAGCGCGGAAGTCAGAATGCAGAATGCGGAATGAAAAAAGCTCGGTTTTTATTCCGCATTCTGCATTCTGACTTCCGCACTTTTCATCTATAATCCCTCCCCTTATGGCTGACGAGACGAGGACACGCGTGCCGGCGGCGGGGCTGACCGTGACGGACAAGCTGCGGATGCTGCTTGAGATCACGCGCAAGATCAGTCGCTCCCTGAACCTCGAAGAGGTTCTGGCGCAGGTGATGGACACGCTCGACTCGCTCCTGCCTTACGACGCCGCCGGCATCTACATCATCCGCCGCGACCTGCACACCACCGAAGGCGGCAGCTCCACCCTCGTCTTTCACGCCGAGGCGGTGCGCGGCTACGACATCGAGGAGCTGATGGAGCTGCGGCTCAAGCTCGGCGAGGGGCTCATCGGCTGGGTCGCGCAGACGGGCGAGGCCGTCCGCGTCGCCGACGTGGGCAGCGACCCGCGCTACGTCAACGCGCGGCGCGGCACGCGCTCCGAGATGGTCGCGCCCGTCATCTCGAACGACGAGGTCATCGGCGTCTTCGACCTCGAATCCGACGCCCCCGACGCCTACTCCGAGGACGACCTGCAAGTCCTCCAACTGCTCGCCTCGCAGGTGGCCATCATCGTCGAGAAGGCGATGCTGCACGAGCAGCTGGTCGAGAAGAAGCGGCTCGAAGCGCAGCTCGAAGTCGCGCGTCAGGTGCAGCTCAGCCTGCTGCCGTCCGGCGACCCCGCCCTCGAAGGCTTCGACATCAGCGCCTACAACTTCTCGACCGAGGAGGTCTCGGGCGACTACTACGACTTCGTCAAGGTCTACGAGGATCACCTCGGCCTCGTCATCGCTGACGTTTCGGGCAAGGGCGTCCCGGCCTCGCTCCTGATGGCCTTCCTGCGGGCGTCCCTGCGCTCGGCCATCCGCACCGGCTACGCGCCGAACGTGGCGATGGCGAAGGTCAACTTCCTGCTGTGGGAGACCATCGAGCCGCACCAGTTCGTGACCGCCTTCTACGGCATGCTCGACGCGACGAACCGCACGCTGGCCTTCGTCAACGCCGGCCACAACCCGCCGCTCATCCTCGAACGCGACGGCCGCGCGCGCTTCATCGAGCGCGGCGGCCTCCCGCTTGGCATGTTCCGCGACACGCGCTACTACGAGTATTACCTGCCGGTCGAGTCCGGGCAGACGCTCGTGCTCTACACGGACGGGGCGACCGAGGCGGCCACCCCTCTGGGCGAGGAGTACGGCCGCACGCGGCTCGCCGCGGCCGTCCGCGCCGGGCGCGACAAGAGCGCGCGCGAGATGATTGATTTCATCTACAACGACATCTTCGAGTGGACGGGCGGGCGCGGCTCCGGCGACGACGTGACCTTCATCATCATCAAAGCGCTGTGAGGCCGGAGGCGAGAGTCTCGTAAAAGTGAAGGGGCCGGTGACCCGCGGACGCCCGCGAGTCACCGGCCCCGATTTTTTTACCGGCCCTTAACCCCTGCCCTTAATGCGCCGTGACGGATTCGTGCGCGTGGTCGCCGCCGGGCGCGAGCGGCGCGCGGTAGCGGCCGTAGTGGAACTCGGCCTCGACCTCGTCGAAGGCGTAAACGTCGAAGCCGTAGGCGTCGAAGTAAGCGACGAGGTCGTCCGAGTTGCGCAGGAAGATGGCGGGCGTGTGGCCCGCCTCCGCGCGAATCTCCAGCAGGCGCTCGATCACTTCCAGCGGGGCGAAAACCCTCACGGGGTCGCGGTACGTTGCCAT
This sequence comes from Pyrinomonadaceae bacterium, assembly GCA_035563275.1. Classification (GTDB taxonomy): domain Bacteria; phylum Acidobacteriota; class Blastocatellia; order Pyrinomonadales; family Pyrinomonadaceae; genus QHXN01. Next base: position 2,912 of record DATMVI010000545.1, on the reverse strand, counting down.
TGCCTCTCGCGCCTCCTTCACTCTGGACTTGCGGAGCGAGCGCCCGAACCGCTCGCCGCGCCCCGCGCCTTGCGTTCACTGTGATGTACGCCGCAGAGGGCACGGTTGTTTGCACCCGGAGTGTCTTTTCGGTTACAACTGTTTACGGAAGTTTCGCCGCCCCGGCCGGCCGGCTTCCCGAGACGACTCCCCGACCCGGCCCCGCGCCTCACGAGCCCGACACCGAGAGCCTTTTCATCTTTGAAGCCACGAAACGTCTCGGCGCGTCGGAGAGAGCCGCGCCGGGGCGACGACCCCGACCGGAGTTGAACTTTTAAATGACCACGCCACAGACCAACGCCCCCGCGCCCCCCGCGCCCGCGGGCGCGCCCCAGTTGAACTTCATGGCCGTCCTGCAACGGATGCTCTCGGCCTCGGACAAGGTCAGCGATCTGATCTTCTCGCCGGGCCGCCCGCCGCAGGTCGAGCTGCTCGGCGAGCTGAAGGGGGTGCCTGTCGCCGGCCTCGAAAAACTCCTGCCGGCGCACACCGCCTCGCTCGCCCGGCTCATCGTGACCGGCCACCCGACGGCCGCCGAGAACCTCGAAAAGTTCGGCTCGGCCGACCTCTCCTTCAGCGCGCCCGGCCTCTCGCGCTTCCGCGTCAACATCTTCAAGCAGCGGGGCACGCACGCCATCGTCATGCGCGTCATCCCGCCGCACCCGCCGCAGTGGGGCGACTTCAATCTGCCGGAAGTCCTCAAGGAGATCGCCGGCCTCAAGAACGGGCTCGTGCTCGTCACGGGGCCGACCGGGTCGGGCAAGTCCACGACGCTCGCGGCCGTCATCGACCTCATCAACGAGTCGAAGGCGTACCACATCGTGACCATCGAAGACCCCATCGAGTTCCTCCACCCGCACAAGAAGGCGACCATCCACCAGCGCGAGCTGCACGCCGACACGCCGAGCTTCGCCCTCGCCCTGCGGGCCGCGCTCCGGCAGGCGCCGAAGGTCATCCTCGTCGGCGAGATGCGCGACCGCGAGACCATCGAGGTCGCTCTGGAAGCGGCCGAGACGGGCCACCTCGTCCTCTCGACGCTGCACACCATCGACGCCTCGAAGACCGTCGACCGCATCATCGGCGTCTTCCCCAAGAACGAGGAGCAGGCCATCCGGACGCGGCTCGCGCAGAGCTTCCGCTTCATCGTCTCGCAGCGGCTCATCCCGCGCTCGGACGGGCGGGGCCGCATGGCGGTCATCGAAATCCTGAAGTCCACCGCGCGCACGCGCGACTACATGGAGAAGGGCGAGCACGAAGGGAGGTCGCTACTCGACGCGATGGATCAGGGCGAGCTTGAGGGGATGCAGACCTTCGACGGCGTCATCGAGAAGATGATCCGCGCCGGCCTGCTCAACCGCGACGAGGCACTCCCTTACGCCTCGAACCCCGGCAACCTCCTGCTCCGCATCAGCGACATGGGGGGCGCGGCGCCGCCCGCGCAGAGGCCCGCCGGCGGCTCCATGCTCGACGTGATCGAGTAACGGTTAAGGAACAGAACCGCGAGCGGCGGCGGGCGGGTCGCAGGTTACGTCAGCATTCATCCCTGACGTAGCTTGAGGCCCGCCCGCCGCCGCTCGCGGTTCTGTTTGGAAAACTTTTTTTGTAACTTTCCCGGCGCACGGCTGTTTTATGGTTTGAAGCGCGCGCGACATGAAGAGCGAAGACGACGAGTTCGCAAGGTTTTTTGACGACTTGTACCCGAGCCTGTGTCGGTTCCTCGCGTGCCTTCTGGGCGGCGGCCGGGCCGCGGCCGAGGACGTGGCGCAAGAGAGCTTCATGCGTCTTTACCACAAAGGTCTCGGCAGCCTGCCGGCGGGCGAGGCGCGCTTCTGGCTCTTCCGCGTGGCGCGCAACCTCGCCCTTAACGAGCTGAACAAGGGGCAGACGCGCCGCCGCCTCTTCGACAAGGTGGCGGCCGCCTTCGGCTCGCACGATGCCGGCCCCGAGCGCGAGTACGAGGCCGCCGAGCGCAGGGGCCTCGTGCTGGAGATGCTCAAGCTCCTCCCCGAGCAGCAGCGCGCGGCGCTCCTCCTGCGCGAACAGGAGGAGATGAGCTACCGCGAGATCGCCGACGTGCTCGGCGTCTCCGAGGCGAAGGTCAAGGTGGACATCTTCCGCGCGCGCGCCGTGCTGCGCGACCGCTGGGGGAAAAGGGAGAGGGCGGTAGCCGGTAGTCGGTAGCCCGTAGCGCCCCGCGCTATGTCTGCTGACGCTCACGCCCGAACGATTCAACGGCGACTCCCTTCCTACTGATTACTGACTACTGACTACTGACTACTTCTTTTATGCCCTGCGATTGGACGGAAAAGGTTTCGCTTCTGGTGGACGGCGAACTGGCGCCGGGGGAGGCCGCGGCCGTCGAGGCGCACCTCGGCGGCTGCGAAGAGTGCCGGGCCGCGCGGGGCGAGTTCCTTTTCTTCAGGCGGCAGCTCGGCTCTTTCCAAACGGAGGCGAACACTCCCGCGCAGCGGCGCGCGCTCGCGGCGATACTCGCGTCGAAGCCCGCGCCGGCTTCGCGGGGCGAGGACGCGGCGCGCGGGGGCGACAGCTTTGCGCCGGCCGGCGGTTGGCGCGAGCGGCTCGCGGCGGCGCTCGGCGTGACGGGCCTGAGGCCGGCGGCGGCCGCCTCACTCGCCGCGGTCGTGCTGGCCGGGGCCGTCGCGTTCGCGCTCTACGTAAATTCGCGGGACGAGACGCGGACGGTCGTCCAGTCTCCACCCGCGGACGCCGCGGGCGAGAGGGCAGCGGCGAAGCCTCCGCCCGCGGCCACTTCGCCGGACGCGCCGGAACCGAGACCCGAAGCGCGGCGCGAGCGCGGCGACGCTCCGGGCGCAGGGGCGGCGCTCGCCGCCGTCAACAAACCTCCGAAGCAG
>DATMVI010000544.1:0-7540 GCA_035563275.1 Pyrinomonadaceae bacterium | reverse complement strand
CGGCCGTCTTCGGCGCGGAGGGCGCGGCCGTCTGCTCGCCGGCGGCCCCCGGCGCGCCCCCGCGCTGGACGCCGCAGCCGAGGCCGACCAGCGCCAACGACATCACGAGAAGGGTTGTGAACAGCTTCATCGGAGCCTCCGAAACAGTTTCAATCTCAAGCGAGCTTAGAACGCCCCGCCCCGCGCCGGCTTGCGCCGGCATGAAGTTCCGAGCGCTGAGTTTCGAGTCCCGAGTTCGCCCGCGCGGCGTCGAGTCCCGAAGCTCAGGGTGAGGCCGCGAACTCGGGACTTGAAACTCGGCGCTTCCTCAAGCGGGCCGCCGCGTCAGGAGCGAGCGCAGGCGGCCGAGCGTGCGGCGCAGGGCGCGGACGACCTTCGGCAGAATCCAGACCAGCAGCAGCAGGAAGATGACGATGACCGCGAGGATCGCCAGCGGGTGGAGCACGGCGAGCACCAGAGCGCCGACGGCGAGCACGTCCTCGACGAGCGAGAGCGCCCAGTTCGAGAAAGGCTCTGGGCTGGTGTTGGCGGCGGCGCGCACCGTCGCCTTCGTCCCGTGCGTCGAGAGCGCGAGGCCGCCGCCGAAGAGGAAGGCGACGACGCGCACCGACGGGTCGAGGTCGGCCGTCGCCGCCACGGCCAGCGCCGCCCCGGCCGGCACCCGCACGAAGGTGTGCGCAGCGTCCCAAGCCGTGTCCACGTAAGGAACCTTGTCGGCCACGAACTCGACGACGTAGAGCGCGAGCGCGATGCCGATGACCCACCAGTTGTCGAGCGCGTCGAGCCCGCCCGGCAGCCGGCCGACCAACTCGAAGCGCTGCAACAGCCCGATCACCGCGACCGTGGCGTACAGGTTAATCCCGGCCGTCCACGCCGCGCCGAGCGCGAGGCTGAGAGTCTCGATGGCGTTCATGCGGGATGTGACTCGTCAGGCGCGACGCCCGCCCCGCGCGGCCACACTTCGCGCGGGCGGTAGTCGCAGCGCGCGGCCGCGCCGAGGGAGATGGGCGGGGAGTCCGGCACGGCTTATTCCTCCGTCTCCTCCTCGTCCTCCTTGCCGCCGTGGCGCTCGGGGCGTTTGATGCCGAACTTCTCAAGGCGGTACTGGAGCGTGCGGAAGGTGAGGCCGAGGAGCTTGGCGGCCTTCGTGATGTTGTAGTCGGTGCGCTCCATCGCCTGCACGATGAGGTTGCGCTCCACGTCCTCGAAGTTGACGCCCTCGGCCGGGAGGCGGAAGCCCGCGCCCTCGGTGGCCGGGCGCGACTCCTGCCGGACTTCGAGCGGCAGGTCTTCGACCGTGATGTAGTCGTTCTCGGCGAGCAGGATGGCGCGCTCGATGGCCGACTCTAATTGCCTGACGTTGCCCGGCCACGCGTAGTCGAGCATCACCTTGCGCGCTTCGGGCGTGAGCCCGCGGATCAGGCGCGAGGTGTTGCGCGTGTGCTTCTTGAGGAAGAACTCCATGAGGACGGGGATGTCCTCGCGCCGCTCGCGCAGGTGGGGCACGTCGATGGAGAGGACGTTGATGCGGTAGTAGAGGTCGTCGCGGAAGCGGCCGTCCTGCACCATCGCGCGCAGGTCGCGGTTGGTGGCGGCGACGACGCGCACGTCTATCTTGATGGGGCGCGTCCCGCCGACGCGCCGAATCTCGCGCTCCTGAAGCGCGCGCAAAAGTTTCGCCTGCATCGTCACGTCCAGCTCGCCGATCTCGTCGAGGAAGAGCGTGCCCTTGTCGGCGACCTCGAAGAGCCCCTTCTTCTCGGCGTGCGCGCCGGTGAAGGCGCCGCGCTCGTGGCCGAAGAGTTCGGACTCGAGGAGGTTCTCGTTGATGGCGGCGCAGTTGACGGCCTGAAACATCTCGGCGGCGCGCGGGCTCTGGGTGTGGATGGCGCGCGCGATCAGCTCCTTGCCCGTGCCCGACTCGCCGCGGATGAGCACCGTCGAGTTCGAGCGCGCGACCTTGAGGATCATCTTCTTGACCGACTCCATCTCGGACGAGGCCGAGATGATCTCCTGATCGAGCGCGTCGAGGCGCGAGAGGGCGCGGCGGATGGTCTCCAGAAGCGTGTCGCGCTCGAAGGGCTTCTCAAGGTAGTCGAACGCGCCGCGCCTGAGCGCCTCTTTGGCCGACTCGATGGAGCCGTGGGCGGTCAGGAGGATGACGATGATCGAGGAGTCGTAGGCGAGGAGCTTCGACAGCAGCTCGATGCCGTCCATGCCGGTCATCTTGAGGTCGGTGAGGGCGAGGTCGAAGCGCCGCTCGCGCTGGATGCGCAGGGCCGCCTCGCCCGACGCGGCCGTCGTCACGTCGTAGCCCTCGCCGGAAAGGATCGCCTCAAGGATTTCCCTCTGCGGCTTCTCGTCGTCAACGACCAGTATGCTTTTGCGTGCCATGAATGAAAGCCTCAGACGTTAGCGAGATGCCGGATGCCGGTTGACGGGCGCGCCGCTACCGGCACCCGGCGTCTGACACTAACGCCTTCCGTTAGCCCCTTTCCGTGGGTAGCTCCACCGTGAACGTCGTGCCCGCGCCGGGCGTGCTCTCGACCGAGATGGTGCCGTTGTGATCCTCGACGGCCTTCTTGACGATGGCGAGGCCGAGGCCCGTGCCCGTCTCCTTCGTCGAGAAGTAGGGCTCGAAAATCTTGGGGAGGTGTTCGGCCGCGATGCCGCGCCCCGTGTCCGAGATTTCGACGCGCGCGCGCCCGTCGTGCCCCCCGAGCCTGACGGTGAGCCGGCCCCCCGCGCCCTCCATCGCCTGCATGCCGTTAATGATAAGGTTTGTGAAGACGGAACGTAAAGACTCGCGGTCGCCGCGCACGGGCGGCACGGGCCCGCCCGACTCCAGACGCGCCTCGACGCCCGCCTCGGCCGCCTGCACCTCGACCATCCGCAGCGAGTCGCGCAGCGTCTCCCTGAGGTCGAGCGGCTTCATGTCCGTGTTCGCGGGGCGCGTGTACTTGAGGAACTCGGTGACGCGCGTGTTGATGCGCGCCACCTCGGACTTGAGCTGCGCGGTGAGGCGCTCGACGACCGAGCGCTTCTCGGGGTCGGAGGGCGCGAGGCTCGTCCGCAGGTGGTCGAGCGTGAGGTTGATGTAGTTGAGCGGGTTCTTGATCTCGTGCGCGATGGCCGAGGCGAGCCGGCCGATGACGGCCGACTGCTCGGCCTGCTTGACCTGCGCTTCGAGCTGCCGCATCTCGCCGAGCTGGTCGACCATCCGGTTGAAGGTCGCGGCCAGCCGGCCCACCTCGTCGCGGCGGTCGGCCGCGGGCACGCGGAAGGAGAAGTCGCCGGCGGCGACGCGCTGCGTGGCCTTCGACAACTCTTGGACGGGGCGCGTGAAGCGCCAGACGAGGAAGAGCAGCCCGCCGAAGGCGAGCAGGAAGACGGCGAAGGTCGGCAGCAGCGGCTGCATCACGTCGCCCCACGAGTCGGTGTGCGGCGTCTTGGCCGCGCCGAGCACGACGATGATGTAGTTGACGCCGCCGCTCGTCTCGACCGGGATGGGGAAGGCGCGGTTCTCGCCGGCGATGGGGCGGTCGGTGGGCGGCGGCGAGTCGGGGATGAGCTGGCGGATGTCTTTGGTCGTCTGCCCGGCCTCGACGAGCCGCGGCAGGCCCACGTCCTGCACGTTGAAATACTTGGCCGTGCCGTCTTCGAGAAGCGAGGGGGCGAAGCGCGGGTCGAGGCTGTCGTCCACGCGGCCGTGCTCGTTGACGACGAGGATGTTGACGACGCGCCCGGCCTGCTCGCTGAGGAAGGGGACGGGCCGCTCCTTGTCTATGTCGGTGAGGTAGGCGCGCGACGTGATGCTCTGGAGGGCGAGGGCGGTGCTGGCGACGAGCGCCTGCTCCTGCTCGGCGATGATGACGGCGCGGCGCAACTCCTCACGGCGGAAGAGGAAATACTGCACGCTGAGCGTGGCGACCAAAAGCGCCGCCATCACGACCAGCAGCCGCGTGCGGAAGCTGTAGATGAGACTCGGCAGACGCATAAGAGACATAGACGGTCGCCGGTAGTCAGTAGGCGGCGGCGGAATTTTGGTTGCCGGACAGTCAGGCTGACAGAAACGGCGTCCGTTTTTAAAACTACTGACACTAAATGATGGCTGCCGGCTACTTAAGTATTCTTTTTCTGTTGCCGCACTAATGTTCAAATGTTATAGTCACGGCGGTCTCCAGCGCAAACCCTCCCGGAGACCACATAGCAGTCTCTCCAGCCTTTTCATTGAACGAACTAGAAGTTTGGTTTCGACCAGAAGCTGGCTCGGAAGAGTTCCGGACGTGGCATTCGACATTTAGCTTTGGGCAACACGGCGGCGTCCCGTTCGCCTCCGGCCGGCCCGCCACGCCCGCTCCCGCGCCTTTCAGTGTTGACACGGCGACCCGGCGCCCCCCTCGGCTGTCTACCGCGCCGGCCGCCCCTTTGCTCGTTATTCGAGCGAGGATGAAGCCTGATGTTCTTGAAGTTCCCGTTCCCCGGTCTCGCCGCGTTCGTCATCTCCGCCATCATTTTCTGCGCCGCGCCGGCCGCCGGCGCCGCCCCGAAGAAGGGGTCGAAGAAGGCGCCCGCCAAAGCGCCGGCCAAGTCGGCCGGGGCCAAGTCGGCCAAGGGTAAGAAGGGCCGCGAGGAGGCGGCCTCGCGCAAGAAGGCCGCGCCCTCGAAGCGCGAGAAGCAGGCGCGCGGCGGCCGCAACGAGCGGGCCTCGAAGAACGACCGCCGCTCGCGCCGCGAAGAGGAGCGCGCCTCGGCCAAAGAGCGGCGCGGCAAAGACTCGAAGAAGATGTCGAAGCGCGAGCGTCTGGCCGAGGCCCGGCGCGAGGCCGAGCGCCGCCGCCGCGAGGCCGCCGAGCGCGCCCGCCAACTCGCCATCGCCCGCGCCATCGCCGCCGCCCGCATCCGCGCCTTCAATCAGGCGCTGCGCGACGAGACGGTCAGCAACATCATGAAGGACGAGACGACGGGCGAGGACGCGGAGGTTCGCCGCGTCGCCGTCAAGGCGCTCGGCGAGAAGGCCGGCACCGTCGTCGTGATGAACCCGAAGACGGGGCGCGTCTACACGGTGGTGAATCAGGACTGGGGGCTGCGCCGCGGCTTCAAGCCGTGCTCGACCATCAAGCTCGTGACCGGCCTCGCCGGCCTCACCGAGAAGGTGATCGACCCCGTCCAGACCGTCAACATCGGGACTTCCAGCTTCAGCCTCGACCTCACCGACTCGCTCGCGCTCTCCAACAACGGATACTTCCAGAGGGTCGGCGGGCAGGTCGGCTTCGACAAGATGATGGATTACGCCCGCCAGCTCGGCCTCGGCCAGCCGACCGGTATCAACCACAAGTTCGAGTCGCCGGGCAAGCTCCCCGTCTTCAAGGAGGGCTTCGCCCTCAACCGCATGTCCTCGCACGGCGACGACATCGAGGTCACCGCCGTCCAGCTCGCCAACATGGCCTCGGCCATCGCCAACGGCGGCAAGCTCCTCGTCCCGCACCTGCCGCGCACGCCCGAGGAGAACCTGAAGTTCAAGCGCGAGGTCAAGAGCGAGATCAACATCCCGCAGGAGCACGTCCGCCGCGTCGTGCCCGGCATGATCGGCGCGGTCACTTACGGCACGGCCCGCCGCTCGGCGGCCCCGACGATGACCGTCGCCGGCAAGACCGGCTCCTGCATCGAGCAGAGTTCCTCGCGCCCGTGGCTCGGCCTCTTCACCTCGTACGCCCCCGTCCACGACCCGCAGCTCGCCGTCGCCGTCATCCTGCGCGGGACGAACGCGCGCGGCAAGTGGGCCGCGGCCGTGGCCGGCGAAATCTACCGCAACCTCAGCCACCGCTTCGGCCCGCGCCCCGGCGCGCAGCCGATGCTCGCCACCGACGTGCTCGCGCCGCGCCCGAAGGTTGACGCGCGCCTCGCCGCCGAGGCGAGCGACGAGGAGAAGGATGGCGAGGAGGGCGACGGCGGGCAGGAGACGCAGGACGCCGCCGCCGACGCCTACGTCGTGAGCGAGGCCGGCGGGGCCGCGCAGCCGACGCGCGGCGCCAACGGCGCGCCCCTGCTGCAAAAGACCGTGCGGACGATTCAGCGCCCCGCGCCGAACGCCGCGCCGAACGCCGGCGCCCCGGCCGTCAACGCCCCGGCCCCGACGCAGCCCGCGGCGAACGCGCCCTTCGAGCGCCCGCGCCGCGTGTCGGAAAAGCCATAAAAAAGTCAGGAGTCTGAAGCCGGAGCCCGGAGTCCGCGGCAGGGGCAACCCAGCCCGCGGACTCCGGGCTCCGAACTTTTTACAAACGGGCGCGGCCCCGAACTCCGGACTGTTTTTACCCGGCTTGACTCTTTCCGGCGCTTGTTGCAGTATCACGGGCGAATTCTGTCCCGAGCCAGCATCGAACCCTTTTTCTCCCCGGAAGGGAGCCGCGCGCGCAGGCAACACACGGCAACTGGCGAATAGACCCGCGCATCTCAGCCAGTACGCGCTTAGCTGGAAAGCGCGCTCCCCCCATCGGCATTTCAATCACAGAGACGGCGCAAGCGCACGGAGGATCGCGACCGATGAAGAACGTATTGAGGATGATGTTACTCGCCGCCGTGGCGGCCCTGTTCACCGCACCGGCCTACGCGCAGGACGCGGCGGCACAGTCCGCGGCCTCCCCGCAGGACGTGCAGGCGAAGGCCGATCTTTACGCGAAGTTTCTTCAACTGATTAAGGGCGGCCCGGCCGAGCAGAAGCAGGCCAGCGAGGTCGGCAAGGAGTACCTCGGCAAGTACGCGACGCCCGAGGACGACATCGTCAAGTACATCCGCGGCTGGGTCGAGAAGTACGACAAGGCCGTGCGCGACTTCGAGTTCAAGGAGGCGGTGGCGAAGAACCCCGGCCGCGCCTTCCAGATCGGCCGCGAACAGCCCGACAACCTCGACGTTCAGCTCGCGCTCGTGCAGGCCGGCTTCAACGCCGCCGCCGCCAAGAACACGGCCCACAACGCCGAGGCCGCGCAGGCCGCGCGCCGCGCGCTGGAGATGATCGAGGGCGGCAAGACCACCACGTCCTACCTGCTCTTCGCCAACCGCGACGAGGCCGTCGGCGGCCTGCCCTACATGATCGGCTACTTCCTGCGCGACACCAACCCGCAGGAGGCCGCGCAGGCGCTCGTCAAGGCCGCGCAGTCGAACTCCAAGTTCAAGACCGAGCCGACCACCTACGCCTACCTCGGCCGCGCCTACTACGACAGCGAGTTCAAGCAGCTCGCGGCCGACTACAAGGCGCGCTTCGAGGGCAAGGAAGAGACGGACGAGAGCCGCGCCGCCTACGAGAAGCTGATGCAGTCGCTCGACCGCGTCATCGACGCCTTCGCCCGCTCCGCCGCGCTCAGCAAAGACCCGGCGCAGAAGAAGGCGATCATGGACCAGCTCACCGCCTTCTACAAGAGCCGCAACGCCGACTCGGAGGCCGGCCTGAACGAGTACGTCGCCGGCGTCCTCTCGCGGCCGCTGCCGGGGCCGGGCCAGCTCGCGCAGCCGGCCGTCGCCCCGGGCACCGCGCCGAGCGCCG
>DATMVI010000543.1:0-3336 GCA_035563275.1 Pyrinomonadaceae bacterium | reverse complement strand
CGGCCAGCGCGTAGGGGCGGAGGCGGACGAGCGCCAGCTCGTCGCCGCGCTCGACGGTCTCGACGAGGCGCGCGGCGAGCCCGGCCTCGGCCCCCTCTTCGAGCAGGCGGCCTTCGAGCGAGTCGAGGAGCCGGCGCTCGGCAGCCCCGAGCGCGGGCCGCGCGGCGGCGTACGCCTGCGCGTTGCTGAGCGCCAGGTCGTCGTAGCGGCGGAAGGTCTCGGCGAACCTGCGCGCCGAGAGGCGGCCGATCTGGATAGGGATGGCGGCGCGGCCGAGCGGCCCGCGCGGCGCGGCCCAGACTTCGTAGACGAGGCGCGTGCCGCCGCCCTCGCGCGCGCGCAGCTCGACGGCGACGCGCATCTCGGCGACGGGGCCGCGGCGGTAGCGGCGCGCGACGCCGAAGCGGTGTGGCCGCACCCACTCGAAAGGCTCTTCCTCCCACTCGACGCCGACGCCGAACTTCGACAGGCGCAGCTGCCGCCGCGCGACCCGGCCGCCCGCTTCGGCCTCGGCCAGCCCGGCGCCGTCGAGCGTGGGGATGCCCGCGTCGCGGTTGAAGCGGTTGGTGTCGGCGACGAGCGGCCAGAGCGCCTCCGGGCCTGCGCGCAGGTCGTACTCCCAGCGGTAATGGAACTCTTTCTGCTTCACGCTTCGCGTGGCGGCGCGGCCGGCGGGGTGAGACTCGCGCGCGCGGGCGAGGGGCGGGAGCCTCGGCTGATGGTTCGTCAGTGCCTCTTCGGTGCGGCGGCTCATATTCTTCTCGCGAACCCTCTCGGAGTCAACGTCTCGGACTGCGCCGCTGGTAACTACGCGCGGGCGGGGGCGCGCGGATTCGTGCGCGCGGTGATTGCGCGCGCGGGCGCGGCGCCCGACGGCGTGAATAAACTTGGTGACAGCCGCGGCGTAGTTTGTTAGGTTTGGGAAAGCAGTTGAATCCCGCAGATGAAGGAGAGAAAAGTGGCTGCAAAGAAATCCGCGAAGAAGAGCAGCGGCGGCAAGAAGTCGTCGAAGAAGTCGGCCGGCAAGAAATCTTCGGGCGGTAAGTCTTCGGCCAAGAAGGGCGGCGGCTCGTCGAAGAAGGGCGGCGGCTCGAAGAAGTCCGGCGGCAAGAAGTCGGCGGGCGCTGCGAAGAAGTCGGGCGGCGCGGGCAAGGGCGGCGGCAAAGGCTCTTCGAAGAAGCAGGGCGGCGGTAAGAAGTCGGGCGGCAAGAAGTCCGGCGGGAAGGGCGGCGGCAAGAAGGGCGCGGGCGGCCGGGGCGGGTCGAATCTCCTGACGAAGGCGCGCAAGGTCGCGGGCGATGTGCTCGCCGGCGCGGCCGTCGGCGCGCTCGTCGGCGCGGCCAAAGGAACCGCCGAGGAACTTGAGAGCGCGGCCGGCCTCGAAGGCGGCGGCGGCCAGCAGGGATCAAGCGGGAGAAGCGGCGGCGGCGGCAAGTAACCGCCGGCCGAATGTGGATCAGAGAGGTTTCGAGTTTCGAGTCGCGGGTTTCGAGTTGAAGACGAAGTCTTTCCTAACTCGAAACTTTAAACTCGAAACTCGAAACCTTTTTTATTCCCTCGACCGCTTGAAGTAGAGGGCGGCGGGCGGCGTGCCCCGCCCCATGTCGAGCGTGCCTTCGGCTACCATCTCCCAGCCCTCGTCGCCGAGCCGGGAGACGGCCTTCGCCAAGGCGTTCTCCGTGACGCCCGCCTCGATTGTCTCGACCCGCACGTTGTTGCCGCGGAAGTAGGTGATCCAGTACTGGCCCCCGCGCGCCGAGCCGACGAACTGCGCCTTCGTCACGGCGCAGTACTCCCAGCGCCCGCCCTGCGCGGCGCGCGCGTGGGCCTCGACGCCCCCCGCCGCGCTCAGACGCTCGGCGACCTCGTGCCCGACGAACCCCGCGCCGAGCGCAAGGGCGACTGTCAAGACCAACAGTTTCGGCCTCATCACGTACCTCTCTTTTCCGAGTTTGAAAAAGACGCCGGCCCTGCGCGCGGCCGGTCGGAGTAGGCGCAAAATATACCACCGCCCCGGCCCGCGCGCGGCATCAGGACGGCGTGCGTCTCTGACGGCGTCGGCGCGGGCCGGGGCGGCGTGTCTTTAACTTCTTTTGAGCCGGCTTGAGGAAAAGCTCGTCGGGCGTCAGGCGAGGGAGGACGTGCGGCCGCCGGAGAGGAGCATCTGCATCAGCCTCTTGAGGCGCTCGAAGTCTATCGGCTTCGTGAGGTAGCCGTTGAAGCCGGCGTCGAAGGCCGCTTGGCGGAAGCCTTCCGTGTCGAAGGCCGTGAGCGCGATGACGGGCACATCGCCCAACTCAACCTGCTCGCGGATGTGGCGCGTCGCGGCCAGCCCGTCCTGCTGCGGCATGGCGATGTCCATCAGAATCAGGTCGGGGCGCGCCATCTTGGCGACGGTGAGCGCGTCCTCGCCGTTCGTTGCCGTCACGACGCGGTAGCCCATGTCCTGAAGCGACAGGCTGAGCAGGATGAGGTTGTCCCGCATGTCGTCCACGACGAGAATCGTCTGCCCGGTCTCCTTCGGCTGCGCGAGCTGTTCCGAAAGATTCTCACTCATGTGGGGCATTATCTCCCTTGTGAGGCCGAAGTCCAAAACGAAAACACCTCCGAAAAAATTGGCTGATAAAAGCTGAGGTTCGGCTGCGCTCTCCCCTTCACAGCCGAACCTCAGCTTGCGGCCGCCGTCGGCGACCGATCTCTTTGCGAGACGCCGGAGAGTAAAACAATCGCCGTGCCACGCCCGGCGGCCGCCCCGCGACCCGGTTTTCGAAGCTTTCTCGCGTACTGACGTGGAGGGAATTTCAGACAGGCGACGAAATGGTTTGCGCGCTCAACCAAATCCGGCGTGAACGGAGTTTCGCACGTAGGGTTCAGAGTTTCGAGTTAAACAAGCTGTCTTTTAACCCGCAACTCGAAACCCGCAACCCGGAACTTTCAGAGGATGTAAGTCCAGCTTTCCTGACCGTTGATCATGACGACGATGCGGATGCCGGCCCCTTTGAGGGTGTGGCGCGTGCGGCCGACGAGTTGGTTGCCGGCCTGCCGCGTGAGCGTCGGGCCGGAGACGGAGAGGGTCGCGGTCTGCGCGTCGCCGCTGACGGCGACGTGAACCCGGTGGCCTTCGGAACTCAAACTCCGCGCGACTTCGGAGACGGCCGACGCGGTCGAAGGCCCGCGCTCGCGCTCAGTCGGAGGCGGCGGCGTGCCGGGGGCTGAAGGCCCCGCGGAGGTGGCGGCCGGCGGCGCCATCCCTTGCCCGAGGCCCGCCGTCGGGTTCGAGTGCGCCTGACCCGTCTGCGCCGGGGGAGTTTCGGCGCGGCCGGACGCCTGCGCCGC
>DATMVI010000542.1:0-2328 GCA_035563275.1 Pyrinomonadaceae bacterium | reverse complement strand
AGACGCAGCATAACCTCCTGCTCGGCGGCGCGGTGGTCGCCTCGGTAGTCATCTTCTACCTGCTCTTCGTACGCTTCTTCCGCCGCCCGGCGGCCGACATCGTCGCCGCCATGTCGTCGGCCCGCGGCGGCGACCTGAACGCGCGCGTGGCCGTGCGCCGGCAGGACGAGCTGGGCGAGATCGGCGGCGGCTTCAACCGCCTGATGGAGGACCTCGGCGAGCGCGACCGCGAGCGTGAAGGGCTGCTCACGCAGATCAGCGGCTTTAACGAGGAGCTGCGCCGGGAGGTCGCCACGGCGACGCGCGAGCTGAGGGCCGCCAACGAATCGCTCCTCCAAACGCAGCAGCGGCTCGCGCGCTCCGAGCGCCTCGCGGCCGTCGGGCAGATCGCCGCCTCTCTGGCTCACGAAATCGGCACGCCCTTAAACGCCATCTCCGGCCACGTCCAACTGCTCTCGCGCAGCCACCCCGACGACCGCGACACGCAGCGGCGGGTCGAGATCATCCAGTCGCAGCTCTCCTTCATCATCGGCGTCGTCAAGAGCCTGCTTTCGCGCACGCAGCCGCAACGCGCCGAGCGCAGCCCGGTAGACCTCAACGCGCTCGTGCGCGAGCTGCTGTGGCTCGTCAAGCCGACCCTCGACGCGCACGACATCTCCGTGGCCGTCAACCTCGCGGAAGACCTCCCGCCGGCGCCTGCCGACCACGACGGACTGCAACAAGTCCTCCTCAACCTCGTCAACAACAGCGTGGACGCGATGCCGGAGGGAGGCTGGCTGGAGATTACGACGCGGCGCGACGAAGCGGGCCGCGCCGTCGAGCTGTTATTCCGGGATTCAGGCGAGGGCATCCCGCCCGCCGCGCTCAAGCGCGTCTTCGAGCCGATGTGGACGACGAAGCCCGCGGGCAGCGGGTTCGGCCTCGCCATCGCGCGCGAGATCATGGTCGAGCACGGCGGCCAGATCGAGGCCGTCGGCGGCGGAGGGCGCGGGGCCGCCTTCCGCCTCACGCTCCCGCTCGCCGGCGGCGGGGAGGCCGCGACGCCCGCCGAGGAGGTGGCGACCGATGCCGCGTGAGCGCCCGCGCATCCTGATCGTGGACGACGACCCCGTCACCTGCGAGTTGCTGTGCGAGGTCTTCGAGCGCGAGGGCTTCGCGGCCCGCTCGGAGCAGAGCGGCGAGGCCGCCCTCGCCGGCCTCGGCGGCGACGGCCCTAACGTCATCCTGAGCGACATCCGCATGAAGACGCGCGTGGACGGCCTCGCGCTCTTAGACCATGTGAGGCGCGAACTGCCCTCGACGCCGGTCGTCCTGATGACCGCCTTCGGCTCGATAGACACGGCCATCCGCGCCGTCAAGGAGGGGGCCTTCGACTACGTCAGCAAGCCGTTCGACCTCGACACGATGGTCGCCACCGTGAGGCGCGCGCTCGCCGCCCGGCTGCCGGAGCGCGCGGGCGAGGGCGAGGAGGAGGCGGACGAGCCGGAACTCTCGCCGCGACTCGTCGGCCGCACGCCCGCCATGCTCGAAATCTACAAGCTGGTGGCGCGCGTCTCGGACTCTTCTTCCGCCGTGCTGGTGACGGGCGAGTCGGGGACGGGCAAGGAACTCATCGCGCGCGCCGTCCACACCCACGGCCGGAGGCACGCCGCGCCCTTCGTCGCCGTCAACTGCGGGGCGCTGACCGAGACGCTTCTGGAGAGTGAGCTGTTCGGGCACGTCCGCGGTTCCTTCACCGGGGCCGTGGCGAACAAGAAGGGCATCTTCGAGCAAGCCGCAAATGGCACGGTCTTCCTCGACGAGATCAGCGAGACGAGCCCCGCGCTACAGGTGAAGCTGCTGCGCGTGTTGCAGGAGCGCGAGGTGGTGCCGGTCGGCGGGAGCGCGCCCGTCAAAGTGGGCGCCCGCGTCATCGCCGCGAGCAACGCCGACTTGGAGAGGCTCTGCGACGAGGGCGCATTCCGCCGTGACTTGCTCTACCGTCTAAACGTCATCCAGATTCACGTCCCGCCCTTACGCGAGCGGCGCGAAGACATCCCGCTGCTCGTCGCGCACCTGCTGCGCAAGCACACGCCCGAAGGCGAGACGCCCCCGGCGGTCGAAGAGGACGCGATGAGTCACCTCGTCTCCTACTCTTGGCCGGGGAACGTGCGCGAATTGGAAAACGTCATCGAGCGCGCCGTCACACTCCGGCAGGGCGGTCGCGTCTCCCCCGAAGACCTCCCGCCGAAGGTGTTGAGCGGCGAGGCGGCCGGGGCCGAAGGACTTCCACCCTCGGACGATCTGGCCGGCCTCTTCGACGGACTGCCGACCATCGACGACATCGAG
>DATMVI010000541.1:0-2839 GCA_035563275.1 Pyrinomonadaceae bacterium | reverse complement strand
TTGCCGCGCTTAGTGAGCGCTGTCAAAGAGCGGAGTTCGTCGTCGGTTAAGCTGACGGGCTGTGCTTTCCTAGGCATGTCGGCAGCATACAAGAGGCGGGCTCATTCCTACAACAACTACTGTTACACAGCACTAGTAATTTAGGGAAGGACTTTATTGTTTGTGAACATGTTGGTGTGAACGGAAACTAAACCACTATGCACTGAAAGTGCATAGGTTGCGTCGGGACTGAAAGTCCGACCTCATTCGAGGATGAACGGGTCGCTGTCCCTGTTATAGCGGTTCTCACTTGCGTGCGAGTGAGTAGCCGCAGTGCTTGAACCAGCCGCGGATGTCGGCCTTCTTTACAAGACTGATGGCTTGCGCCAGCGCCTTGTCGAGTTCTTCGTCGGTGCGCGCCTTCGCCCGCGCAGGTAAGCCTTGATCTTTGACCAGCACTGCTCGATGGGGCTGAAGTCGGGCGAGTAGGGCGCCAGCCACAGCACTTGCGCGTCGCGCGCCTCGGCCACCTCCTCGATGCGGCTCGCCCGGTGTGCACCGAGGTTGTCGAGCACGATAACGTCGCCATGCCGCAGCCGCGGGGCTAACACTCGTTCGACGTAGGCGTCGAAGCAGAGCGTGTCTACGGCGCCCTCGACCGCCAGCGTCGCGACCAGCCCGCGCAGCCCCATCGCCCCGATCACCGAGGTGTGCGAACCGTAGTTGCGCGGCGCGCTATCACAGACGCGCTCTCCGCGTGGCGCCCGGCCGTAACGGCGAGTCATCGCCGTGTTAATGGCCGTCTCATCGACGAAGATAAGCCGCCGGTGGTTGACGCGGCGGGCGCGCCGGCGGAACCGCCCGCGCTTGTAATTATTCCGCTCCGACGCCGCCAGACTTTTTTTTACGCCCGAGGTCGAGCCGGATCAGCGCCCGCGAGACCGTCGAGATACTGACGGCGAGGCCGGCCTGCTCTCCCAGGTGGGTGCGCAACTCTTCGAGCGTGGCGTCCTTCTGCCGCCGGACTGCCGCGCGCAACAGCTTCTCGTGCCGGGGCAGGAGGCGGGCCGGGTAGCCGCCGCCGTGCGGCCGCGGCGCCAGGTCATAGCCGGCGCGGTGCAGGCGGAGCATCTTGTTAACGAAGGCGGTGCCGACGCCGAACAGGCCGGCAACTTCCGCGATGGTGTGGTCGCCGCTCAGGGCGGCTTGCAGCACCCGCTGCCGCAGGTCGAGCGAGTAGGCTTTCATAGCCTGTAAAGTTAAGGCTTTGACTTGTATTCACTCAAACGCGAATCGCTGTAGATGCCGAGACGGCTCGTAGGGAACAACTTTATCCTTCGTTGCCGGAAGCGGGAGTGAGAGGTTAGAGGGGGGTTACATGACCAGAGCGGGATTCCGGCGGCTGATTGCCGACCCCGCCGGAGACTTCGGCCGCCGTCAGGTCTGCTGCGGCAGGGCGGCGCGCCGCCAGTCCCTGCGCCGGTAGGCGAACTCGAAGGCGGGCGTGGCGGCGAGGGTGGTGACGATGGCCATGATGACCATGATGGAGAAGAGCGTGGGTGTGATGAGGCCCCTTTCGAGGCCGATGTTGAGGATGATTAACTCCATCATGCCGCGGGCGTTCATCAGCGCGCCGACGGCGAGGGCCTCGCGCTGCCCCTCGCCGTTGAGCCGCGCCACGAACCAGCAGGCCAGCCCCTTGCCGCACGAGGCGGCGAGGAGCACGAGCAGGGCGACGCCCCACAGATAGGGCGAGTCCACGAGGTTGAGGCGCGTGTTCAGGCCCGAGTAGACGAAGAAGAGCGGCACGAGGAAAGCCCTCGTGAGCGGCTCGATCATGCGGCGCAGGTCGCGCGCGAAGGCGCCCCGCGGCATCGCCGTCCCGAGCACGAACGCCCCGAAGACGGCGTGGATGCGGATGGCGTCCGTGAACCACGCCCCGAGCATGAGCAGCGTCAGCGCCGCGGAGAACATCGCCGGGCTTAAGCCGCCGCCGCGCTCGGCGGCCTCGCCCGCCCGCCCGAGCGCCGGCTTGACGACCGAGAGCACCAGCAGCACGTAGGCCACCCCGCCGCCGACGGCGTAGAGGGCGATGCTCAGGTCGTGGCTGAAGCCGGCGAGCACGACGGCCAGCAGGCACCACGCGACGGCGTCGTCGATCGCCCCGGCGGCCAGCGCCAGCGTCGCCAGCGCCGTGCCGGACAGCCCGCGGTCGTGGATGATGCGCGCCAGCACGGGGAAGGCCGTGATGGACATCGCCGCGCCGAGGAACAGCAGCGCCTCCCAAGTCTTCACGCCCCCGGCGAAGAACCCGCCCTGCCGGAGCATGTAGGCGGCCAGCACGCACCCGAGCGCGAAGGGCGCGACGATGCCCGTCACCGAGACCGCGGCCGCGCACCGCAGCCCCTTCCGGAGCAGCCCCACGTCGAACTCGACGCCGACGAGGAACATGTAGAGCACGAGGCCGACCTGACTAACGGCGTAGATGATGCTCTTCGAGGCCGGCGGGAAGACCTGCTCGTAGGCGCCGGGCAGCAGCAGGCCGAAGAGCGAAGGCCCCAGCAGGACGCCCGCGGTCATCTCCGCGACGACCGCCGGCTGCCCGACCTTCTTCGCCAGCCACGCGACGGCGCGGCTGGCGACGAGAATCAGCGCCAGTTGGAAAAAGAAGTAGATCGAGAGATCGTGGTTCGACAAAATCCCTCCCCTTCGAGCCGGTTCAAAAACCTCCCGACGGTCATCACGCCGCAGGCGGCGGGGCGGCCTTCAGCCGTCCCGGCCCGCCTTCCTGAAGGCTCGTCAGGCGGCCCCGACGTTGGCGGGCGCGGTGAGAATCGGGAGGGAGGGGCGCGGGCGCCCG